>JANXUN010000547.1 GCA_025356185.1 Gemmatimonadaceae bacterium | reverse complement strand
CCCAACGCAGCGCCAGGGGGCGCGGCGAATAATGGTGCAGCAACGGCCAGTGCTATCACTATTGCGTCGACGGCCGTAGCGACCGCGGTCGAGCAGCTTGCGCGCGGATTGAAAGACGGCGACGCAACCGTTCGGGTCGGTGCCGCGCGAGGCATCGAAGCGGCGTTGCGTCGCGGCGGGCGAGCCGCGAAGCCATCCGACGCGGTGATTGCGCAGCTTCGTGCGGCCGTTATCGCGAATGGCGGCGACGAGATTCGGCAGCTGTTACTGCTGGCGCTCACCGCCGCCAGTGATCGCGATCCCACGACGCTCACGGTCGCGTTGCACGACAGCAGTGCGCAGGTACGTCGATTGGCCGTCGCCGCATCGCGTGAGTGGGTCGACGACCCATCGCCACTGGTGCGCATCGAAGCGCTACGTGTCGCCGGCACCTGTGATCGTGCGATTGCTTCATTGCGCGATAGCAACGATCACGTTGTGCTCGGCGCCGTCGATTTGATGGGCACGAAGATGTGCTCCGCGACGGTGCTGGACTCGTTGGCCACGAAAGGCGCCGATTGGCGTGTGCAAGGGCATGCGTTGGTATCGCTCGCGCGTGTCGATGCAGCGCGCGCAAGCGCTGCGTTGCCGGCGCACGTGCAATCAACGGTGTGGCAACAGCGCGCATACGCGGCGAACGCTGCGAAGTTGCTAAAGGATGGCCTATCGCTCGGCGCGCTGGCGCGAGATTCCGCGCCGAACGTCGCGATCGCAGCCATGAGCACCGTCGACGATGCGTCACGCGCACTGCGTTCGCGACACGCGGGCTTGGTGCTCGCGGGCGCGAACTTCTTGAAGGGGCACGCGCAGCTTGCTGCGCAGATGCCCAACGTTGTCGCAGCGCTGACGAGGCTTTCGAAGATGCAACGAGCCACCGTTCGCGATCCGCGAATGGCGTTGCTTCAACGCATTCAAGAGGGTGGTGACGCAAGCGTTGTTGCCGCGTTGCGGCCACTGCGTCGTGATTTCGATCCAAACGTGGCGTCGCTTGCAGCAAAGATCATCTCTGACAAGACGCACACCACCGTGTTGCCGGTTACCACTCGCTACGCACCGGCGCCTTTTCCGTCTGCGGCGAGCCTCGCTGCTCTTACCGGTGCGACGGCGCGCATGGTGATCAAAGACTACGGTACGATCGAGCTGGCACTGATGCCCGACGAAGCGCCCGTCGCGGTATGGACGTTCGCTGACCTCGCCGCGCGCGGCGCATTTAACGGTCTCACGTGGCATCGCATTGTACCAAATTTTGTCATACAAGGCGGCAGCCCTGGTGCTGACGAGTACGATGGCATCACCAGCACCTTCATGCGCGATGAAGTCGGTTTTGCGCGGAACGCGCGCGGATCATTTGGGATTTCGACGCGTGGTCGCGATACCGGCGACGGGCAGATCTACATCAACATCGTCGACAACTTTCGGCTGGACCACGACTACACGGTGTTTGCACGCATGACCTCGGGGCTCGACGTGATGGATCGCGTGCAGGAGGGTGCGGTGATTTCGTCGGTGACAATTGTAAGAAAGTAGTTTTGATGAGTCATTGTTTCGTTAAATGACGGCTGTGGGCAATCGACAAGCACGCCGCGTTGAGCAACCTTTCTGGTACTCCATTACCCGCTTCCGGATCGTCCCGTGCTTGTTGCCCTGATTAGTGCGCTGCTCCTGCAGGCAGCCGTTCCAGATACTGCTACCGTGCTTGGCGCACGCACACCAGCGTACGCGCCAGACGGACGGCTCGCGCTGTCCATCGATGGCCACTTGTACGTGCAGCGTGCGCTGGGTGCGCCGCTTGTGATGCTTACGTCGGGCAGCAATTGGGATCGCGATCCGTCGTGGACGGCCGATGGTGCCGGGATTGTGTTCGCGTCAGATCGCAGCGGCAATTATGACCTGTGGCGTGTGACGATCAACGCTGACGGTTCGGCTGGAACTCCAACGCGACTCACCACGTCGCCGATGAGCGAAACACAGCCGTCGGTTGCGGCTGACGGACGCATTGCGTTTGTGCGCGGCAACGGAAACGCGACGCGTGTATGGCTTCGCGAAGTAGACGGCAGCGAAAAGCGACTCACGAGCACGGGACAAACAGAACGCGCGCCGCGCTTTTCGCGCGACGGAAAACGGTTGGCGTATTTGGTAGTAAACGAAGCCGGACGGCGCGTGCTGCTCACCACGATCGGCGCGGGCGCTCGTGAAACAACACTCAGCAGCGATGCAACGTCGGAGGATATTGCGTGGTCACCCGATGATCGCGTGGCGATTTCAACGCGCAACGGAATTGTCGTTGTGCCGTCGAACGCCAGCTATGCAAATCTCGCGACAACGTTGCATGGAAACATTGCGTGGTCGGCCGATGGAAAGACGCTCGCGATTGCCGTGGTTGACGAAGTGAACGTCGCGTACAACGGCGATCCCGATCGAGGCAGCGATCGCGCGGCGGTCATTCGTCCGTTAGAC
>JANXUN010000529.1 GCA_025356185.1 Gemmatimonadaceae bacterium | reverse complement strand
AGGCATTGTGGCATGATTCGTGAATCGCAGCGAACGCAAATTTGCTGCCGTTTTCTCTCATATCGTGCGCATGCCCTTCAATACGTCGTCCTATAAGCAGCGTCGCCTGCGCGAGTTCGCGCATCGCACGTGTGCAGCGTTGTCCTCGCAGTTGCACGGCACAATGTCACTGGTGGTGGTCATGTCCACGCTGCAGCTCGCGATTGCGTGCTCGAGTGCCGATAAGAAGGCGCAGACGAAAGCCGCGGTCTCCAAGAGTTCGGCGACGACCGCCGCGCCGACAACAACCCCTGTACCTACAACCACCTCGGCAGCGACAACCACGGCCCTGCCTACAACGGCCGCGGCAAAGCCCGTCGCCAAAGTCACGCCGGCGAAACCGTTCGTTCCGATCGTGATTCCCGACTCGGCCGATCAACTCATCTTTGGATTTCACGCGCACTTGACGGATCAAGGCGTTGCGCATGGAACCGTGACTGCGGATTCCGCGCTTCTTTACGACGATGCGACGCGCATCGATCTGCGAGGCGTCACCGTCAGTTTCGAAAGCGTGACTGGCATCAAGATTGGCACGCTCGCCGCGGAACGCGGAACGCTGCTGGTCAAGAAGAGCACGCTGGCCGTTCGTGGCAACGTCGTTGCGACAGGTGCAGACAATCGGCGCCTAGCGACGACGCGCGCCACATTCAACATCGCGCGTAACGTGTTGGTCGGAGACACCGCATACGAAATGAGCGGCGGGCTGATCCCATCGAAAACGAAAGGCAACGCGTTTGAGTTAGATGGCAAGTTGACAAAACCGGTGATCGTGAAGCCGGTCGTGACGAAGCCTTCTGTCGATAAGACCAAGAACGCGAAAGCGCAGCCTGCGAAGCCGACAACTGGTAAGTCGCCCAGCACGAAGGACGCGACGTCAAAGCCACCTGCTGCATCGACCACAGCTAAGCCGGCAGCAAAACCACCAGTTTAAACCCGTTAATCGAGGCTGCTCCGTATGGCACGTAAACGATCGTTCAACCTCACGCGCAGCTGCAGCATCGCACTCGCAGCGATCACACTCGGCGTGGCCTCGGCAGCGCTTCGTGCGCAAGGAACCGCGGCCGACTACACGCGCGCAGAAAACGTTCGCACGCGACTCAGTGGCCTCGTGCTGGACGAAGTCGACACGACCGGCTGGATCGGAAACACGCCACGATTCTGGTATCGCAAAAGCGTACGCGGTGGCACGACGTTTATGATGGTGGACGCGGCGACACTCGCCAAAAAACCGGCGTTTGATCACGCGGCGCTCGCGACGTCGTTGTCGGCACTGCTCGCACGGACCGTCAGCGCAACAGCCCTGCCGTTCAACGCGCTCTTCTATACCAATGACGAACGCACGTTTGATGTCACCGTTGATACGTCGCGCTTCACGTGCACCGTTGCGGATGCGCACTGCGCGCGCGCACAAGCCGTTGGCGGTCGCGGTGGACGAGGTGGTGGCGGAGGAGGAGTCTTTGCGCGATTTGGCGGAGGATTGTACGGAGGCGAGGTACCGGCCCCACTAAACACGCCGCGCGTGTCGCCCGACGGAAAATCGGAAGCAGTCGTGCGCAATTTCAATCTCTACACGCGCGCTGTCGGCGCTCGCGATTGGACGCCGCTCTCATTCGACGGCGCTGACAACAACGCGTACGCGACCAACTCCATCGCGTGGTCGCCAGATTCGCGCCGGCTCGCCGCGTATCGGGTAAAGCCGGGCTTTCGCCGTGAAGTGCATTACGTGCAGTCCAGCCCCGAAGATCAGATTCAGCCGAAAGATGTGAAACGTTTGTACAACAAACCCGGCGACCTGCTGGACGTCGATCAACCGGTGCTCTTTGACGTCACAGCGCGCACGCAAATCGAAATCACGAACACACTGTTTCCGAATGCGTACGAGATGACCGCCTTAGCGTGGCGTGCTGATGGACGGGCAGTCACATTCGAATACAACCAACGCGGGCATCAAGCGTATCGCATCATTGAGGTCGACGCGAAGAATGGTTCTACGCGCGCAGTCGTCAACGAAGAAACGAAAACGTTCTTTGAGTACTCGGCAAAGAAATATCGCGTGGATCTCGCCGACGGCGCCGAAACCGTGTGGATGTCCGAGCGCGATGGGTGGAATCACCTGTACCTGTACGACGGCGCGACCGGTCGCGTGAAAAATCAAATTACGAAAGGCGCATGGTTGGTACGTGGTGTCGATCGCGTCGACGCGGCCGCGCGGCAAATCTGGTTTCGAGCGAGCGGCATGTACGCCGGCAAGGATCCGTACTTCGTGCACGCGTATCGCATCAATTTTGACGGCACCGGGCTTACGACATTCACCGTCGCCAATGCCAATCACGGCGTGAAGTTATCTGGTGACGGTCAGTATTATCTCGATCGCTATTCGCGCGTCGATTTGCCGCCAGTGTTGGAGTTGCATAAAACGTCAGATCAGTCGTTGTTGCTCGCCGTCGAAAAGGCAGACGCGACGGCGTTGCTTGCCACGGGATGGCGCGTTCCAGAGGCGTTTGTCGCGAAGGGGCGCGACGGTGCGACCGACATCTACGGTGTGATTGTTCGACCAACAAACTTCGACGCAAGAAAAAAATATCCGGTCATCGAATACATCTACGCGGGACCACACGATTCATTCGTGCCAAAGACGTGGGGCGTGCAGATGGGGATGCAGGCGCAAGCCGAGTTGGGATTCATTGTGTCGCAGATTGATGGGATGGGTACGTCCAATCGCAGCAAAGCGTTTCACGACGTGGCGTGGCAAAACATCGGCGACGCGGGATTCCCCGATCGCATTCTTTGGCACAAAGCGGTTGCCGCCAAGTATCCGTCGTACGACGTGCGCAAAGTTGGTATCTACGGCGGCTCCGCCGGCGGTCAAAACGCGATGGGTGCCCTGCTCTTTCATCCCGAGTTTTACAAAGTTGCCGTGAGCTTTGCGGGTTGCCACGATAATCGCATGGACAAGATTTGGTGGAATGAGCAGTGGATGGGATGGCCTATCGCGGCGCACTACGATTCTTCGAGCAACGTGATCAACGCGCACAAACTGCAAGGCAAGCTGCTGCTGCTTGTGGGCGAGCTTGATGAGAACGTGGATCCGTCATCGACGCTGCAGGTCGCGAACGCGCTCGTCAAGGCGAACAAGTCGTTTGACTTTTTCATGTTTCCGGGCGGCGATCACGCCGTCGGTCGACGCGGGCCGCTGCAACCATACGGTGATCGCAAGCAGTGGGATTACTTCGTGCACAACCTGATGGGCGCCGAACCACCCGATCGAAACGGCTCGACGTCGTGAACAAATTTGCAGAATCCCCAACTCCTCCGGAGAACATTATGATCGCGGTTCGACCACGCCGAACGCTGCGAACTGTTTGTCACGTCACCGTGGTTTCAGCGTTTGCGCTGGCCGCTTTTGCCCCCGCCAACGCGCAACGCACCGCGACCAACGATCTCGACCCGCGCATTCAGAAGCTCGTTGCTGCCGTTTCAGCGACCCGCATGAAGGAACTCGACACCAAGCTCGTGTCGTTCGGCACGCGTTCCACACTGTCCGACGCGACATCAACAACGCGCGGCGCCGGTGCGGCGCGTCAATGGATATTCGACGAACTCAAGCGCTCGAGCGCGAAACTCAAAGTCACCTTCGACACGCATCAAATTGCGCAGCAAGGGCGCATTACGCGCAACGTCGAACTCCGTAACGTCATGGCCGTGCTTCCCGGTAAATCACCGCGCCGCATCTATATCACTGGTCACTACGATAGCGTGAACTTGGGCGCCGGTGGACAAACGGCGCTGAACGCCGGCGGCGCAAATCCACAAGGAAATCGCGACGCCAACAACGACAATGAAGCACCCGGCGCGAATGACGATGGCAGCGGCACCGTACTCACAATGGAGCTCGCCCGCGTGTTTGCCGAAAGCGGCATCGAGTTTGACGCGACGCTGGTATTCATGTGCTGGGCCGGCGAGGAACAAGGTCTCATCGGCTCGATGGCGCACGCGCAGCAACTCGCCGCCGACAAAGTCGTCGTCGATGCAGACTTCAACAACGATATCGTTGGCAACAGCACCGGTGGCAACGGCCAAGTCGACGGTAAGAGCGTGCGCATCTATTCACTCGGCCCCGAAGACAACGCCAACCGTGCGCTCGCCCGTTACATCGAACGGGTGGCGGCGCTGTATGTCCCGTCGCATCGCATTCGACTCATGGCGCGCGAAGATCGTTTTGGACGCGGCAGCGATCACTCGTCGTTTACGGCCAACACTTTTCCGGCGATTGTATTTCGTGAAGCCAACGAGAACTTCGCGCGCCAGCATTCCGATCAGGACAAACTCGAAGGCGTCGACTTTCAGTACCTTGCGCAAAATGCGCGCGTGAACGCGGCAAGTGCAGCGTCGCTGGCACTTGCACCGCAATCGCCAAAGGTCATGAATGAGCGCGGTGCCGTGATGCTCACGCGCAATCCGTCAGGCTACGACAGCAATCTGCAGTGGACCGCAGTTCCCAGCGCCGTTGCGTACCGCATTTACTGGCGCGACACCTGGAGCAACAGCTGGGAACACACACAAATCGTCGGCAACGTGACGCAGTTTGTGTTGAGCGGACTGTCCATCGACGATTGGGTGTTTGGTGTGGCCGCCGTGAGCGCCGACGGCCACGAAAGTCTTGTGACTTCCTACGTATCGCCCACGCGCAAGATGACGGAAATCAAACTCGTGAAACCCTAGCGGCGAGCCGTTCGCCGTTCGCCGTTACCGATAACCGGATTCCCGAACCGACCACCGGAATCCCGTTGTCACAGTGCGTAGTGCACCACGACCCGCGCTGGAAACGCGCTGCGCACGCCCGACGTAATTCCTCGACCTGACACCCGCAGCTCGCGCAGCTTTGGCAACACCGCCAACTGCGCGATGCCTTCGTTGGTGACGCGTGCGCAACTGTCAAGCGTGATGCGTTCGAGTGACCGCAGGTGCGAAAGGAGCGCCGGAGTTCGATCCGTGATCTGCGTGTAACTCGCGAAATAGTATGTCAGCGCGGAGAGCCCCATCAAATGTTCCGTGGCCGCGTCAGTGGTATCGCGACAATACATCAGCACGAGTGAGTTGAGCGACGAACATTGTCCAATGTGTCGATAACCCGCGTCGGGAATATCCATTGGCATCAACTCGCGAAGAGCTGGAAAGTGCGGCAACGCTGACACTGCGTCGTCGCTCACGTTCAAACAACTGACGGACAGCTTGCTCAAGCGCGGCATTCCCGACAGTGCGCGAAACCCATTGTCCGACAAGCCGTG
>JANXUN010000519.1 GCA_025356185.1 Gemmatimonadaceae bacterium | reverse complement strand
GGTGTGTATTTCGGTTTCATTCTACTGGTCGCATACCAACCCAAAATGCTCGCCGGCCTCGTCTCTGAAGGCCTCTCGCTCGGCATCGTACTTGGCGCGCTCGTGATCGTCTCCGCGTGGATTCTCACGTTTACGTACGTTTCGTGGGCCAACCGGGTCTACGATCCAGCGCTTGCTCGGCTCAAGCAACAACACGCCGATGCGGCGCGCAGCAAGTCGAGCAACACATGACGCAACAACCAAGCGCACTCGGCACGCCCGACAACGTCGCAATCGCATTTTTTGCAGGCTTCATTTCGCTCACGCTTGCCATCACATATTGGGCCGCGCGACGCACACGATCTACCGAAGACTTTTACGCCGCAGGGCGCTCCGTCACCGCTGGTCAAAACGGATTTGCGCTTGCCGGCGACTATATGAGCGCCGCGTCGTTCTTAGGCATCGCCGGTCTCGTGTCCACCAGTGGATTTGATGGACTGATCTATTCCACCGGTTGGCTCGTCGGTTGGCCTGTCGTGCTGTTCTTGGTTGCCGAACCGCTGCGAAATCTTGGCCGCTACACATTTGCCGACGTCGTCGCTGCGCGTCTCAATCCCGTTCCCGTACGCATCGCTGCTGCGAGCGGAACGTTGGCCACCATCGCGTTTTATCTCATCGCGCAAATGGTTGGTGCTGGCGGACTCATTCGATTGCTGTTCGGCATTCCGTACGAAACCGCGGTCATCATTGTCGGCATCGCCATGATGGCGTACGTGTTATTTGGCGGCATGCTCGCGACCACGTGGGTGCAAATCGTGAAAGCGTTTCTCTTGCTTGGAGGCGCGGCGACACTCGCACTGCTAGTGCTGTCGCGATTTGGATTTGATCCACGTGTCCTGTTCGCTGCCGCCGCCACGAAGTACGGCGCTGGTGTGCTCGCGCCAGGCAAGTTGGTGTCCAACCCGCTCGACACGATCTCGCTGGGACTCGCGCTCATGTTTGGCACCGCAGGCCTGCCGCACATTCTGATGCGCTTTTACACCGTGCCCGATGCACGCACCGCGCGTCGTTCCGTGTTCATCGCCACGGGCCTCATTGGGATGTTCTACCTCATGACGTTCGTTCTGGGCTTCGGCGCAATGGTGCTCGTTGGACCCGCCGCCATTAAGGCCGTCGATGCAGGCGGCAACATGGCGGCGCCGATGCTTGCTGAATTGCTAGGCGGCCGACCGTTCTTGGGCTTTATCGCCGCCGTCGCGTTCGCCACCATTCTCGCCGTCGTCGCTGGCTTGGCGCTCTCTGGCGCCGCGACGATCTCGCACGATCTCTGGTCCAGCGTCGTTCGCAAAGGCAGCCCCAAACCCGGCGAAGAGCTGCGCGTTGCACGCGTGGCGACCATCGCACTCGCCTCCATCGCGATCCTTCTCGGCATCGCGTTCAAAGGACAAAACGTGGCGTTCATGGTCGGACTCGCGTTCGCAATCGCCGCGAGCTCCAACTTTCCCGCGCTCGTGCTCAGCGTGTTTTGGAGACGCACCAGTACCGCGGGTGCCGCCGCCAGCATGGGCCTCGGTGCGCTCTCGACGCTCACGCTAATCGCACTGTCACCCGCAGTGCAGATCGATCTGCTGCACCACGCGGCCGCCATTTTCCCACTCAAGAATCCTGCGATCGTCACGATCCCACTTTCCTTTCTGGTCGGAATCGTGGTCTCGCTACTGGCCCCAGACGCCGACTCCGCGGCGCGTTACGCGGCGATCGAAACGCGCATCCTGCTCGGCAACCAGTAGCCGCCGACCAGCGCCACGGCACTCGGCCGCGACGGCAATTCTTGCCGCCGACGTTGCCGAGTGCAGCAGAAAGCACCGATCGGGTAGGTGACAGCGTACGGCGCAGTTTTGCTTGCAATACCGGATGGTGCGGACGTCCGCCATTGGCCATGCAAGTCGTTTTATGACAATTCTTTAACGATCTTCGAGCGGTCAACGGAATATCACATTTCCTCGCTCGTTTATCGCATGGCACGTCCATTGCTTTGTGATAGGCATCATGCTTCAGCACTCTACCTTCGCGGCAACTCTGCTGCCTACATTCGGCGACGCGGCCCCATATCTGTCGCTGGCTGCCTGCGGCGTCGCTATTGCCGCGTGGCGGGCGCTTCGACATGCGGTCGCACTGCGCCATCAGCTCATCGCGACGGTAAGCAATCACGATGGTCAGCTGCGCGAGGCAATGCGTGCGAGCAACGACGGGATGCTCCTACTGCGCACCATTCGCGACGCCTCCGGTGAAATCGAAGACTTTGAAGTGGTCCACGTGAATCCCAGCGCGTCCTTGATGCTTGGGACCGCCGAGCCCGTGCTGCTTGGTCGTCGGCTGCGTCGCGATAGCCTCGCGCATATGGGCGACATGGTCTTTTCGCAGTACGTCGATGCCGTCTCGTTTGGCATGCCGCTGATGGAGGAGGTTCGCGTGAATCGACGGCGGTTTTCCGCGAGCTGGCTTTATCATCAGGCGGTGCCAACGGGCGAAGGCGTCGCAGTCACTCTCCGCGACATTTCAACGCGAAAGCGCGAGGAGCTTCGGTTACGTCGCGCAAGCTTTACCGACGACCTCACGCGCTTGTACAATCGGCGCGGATTTCTCACGCTCGCCGATCAGCAGCTGCGCATCGCGCGCCGCCAAGAAAAGCACGCCGTGTTGCTCTATGTCGACATGGACGATTTCAAGGCGCTGAACGACAAATTCGGGCACATCGAAGGCGATCGCGCTCTGGCGGCGATGGGCCGCCTACTCCGTCGCGCCGTACGTGACTGCGATGTCGTCGCGCGTATGGGCGGCGATGAGTTCACGATCATGGCGCTCGACGCGGATCGTTCATCCGCACGATTAATTCAAAAGCGTATCGAGGACCGGGTGATGGCGCTCAACGCGTCGGGCGAGCTCGCCGCGCCCATCTCGTTGACCGTTGGCCACACGCGCGTACGTCCAACGGATCACGCGTCATTGCCCGAGCTGCTAGCGCGCGCCGACGCACTGCTCATAGCGCGTAAGAAACGTCGACGTCTCACGAACGATATGCAGGCGCGCGCACGGCTGCGCGGACGTGTGTCGTCTCCGCACTCGCTCCCCCCGGTTGCAGCACCAACGTATGTGATGCCGCCCGAGCTCGTACCTGTGGCGCGGCCCACTGCAGTCGCGTTCTAACACGATCTAGTGGGAATGTAGGCGGCGGCGCGCTTGCCGCAGGGCTGCGGCATGTCGAGCTTCGGTGATGCCCTTCACCGCGTACGATCCATCCACTGGTCATTTCATCGCGTCGCATTCGACGCTCGATGCCGCGCAACGCGAGCATCTGCTCGCGCGCATACACGCGACGCAGCAGCGGTGGAGACATCACTCCGTCGCCGATCGATCTGTCTGGGTACGCGCGCTCGCTTTCTCACTGCGCAATCATCGTGAGGCGCTTGCTGACGCGCTGTCGCACGAAATGGGAAAACCCATCATTGCCGCACGCGCAGAAGTCGACAAATGTGCAAACCTGTGCGATACCGCGCCGGCGCTCGCGTCTGTCGCACTTGTTAGCGGTGCGCTCGTCAGCGAAACACTCAGCGATGGCGCCGTCGCGCATGTCGAGGTGCGCTATCAACCGCTCGGCACGGTGCTCGCCATCATGCCGTGGAATTTTCCCTACTGGCAAGCGCTGCGCTTTGCCGTTCCAACGCTACTCGCGGGAAATGGCGTGGTGATTAAGCCTGCGCCATCGGTGCCGACCAGCGGATTATTACTCGCACAGTGCATGCGCGATGCAGACACGGTCGCGGCACGAGAGGGCGCGCCGGTGGCTCCGTGCGATGTTGCGTTTGTTGAGCAAGGCGATATCGACGAGGTCATTGCCGATGTGCGCATCGTCGGTGTGACGCTCACCGGGAGCGATCGGGCTGGTCGTCATGTCGCGCAAGTTGCAGGCGCGCATCTCAAGAAAGTGGTGCTTGAACTGGGCGGCAGCGATCCGTTCATCGTGCTTGACGATGCGGATGTGGTGCGTGCTGCGACGATCGCTGTCTCCGCGCGCACGGTCAATTCAGGTCAATCGTGCGTCGCCGCGAAACGCTTTATCGTGTGCGACGCAGTCTACGACGAGTTTATCACGCGCTTTGTCGACGGGATGCGCTCGCTCATTGTGGGCGATCCGCGCGACGAACACACACAGATCGGACCGATCGCCACGGCAAGTGTGCGAGCCGGCCTCGCCGCACAGGTGGACCGATCCGTCGCACGCGGTGCGCGCGTGCTGCTGGGCGGACGGCCATCAGATCAGCCGGGATTCTACTATCCACCAACGGTGCTCGTCGATATTCCCGACGACGCTCCTGCATCGTGCGAGGAACTCTTCGGCCCCGTCGCGCCGGTGTTTCGCGTGCGCGATGTCGACGAAGCGATTTCGCGCGCCAACCGCTCGCCGTACGGACTCGGTGCGAGTGTATGGACGTCTTCCTCTCACCATGCCGAACGGTGCATCGCTGAGCTCGATGCGGGCATGGTGTTCATCAACGACATGGTGATATCAGACCCGCGCTATCCGTTCGGTGGTGTCAAGCAGTCAGGCGTGGGTCGGGAATTGGGCCCGATCGGTTTTCGGGAGTTCACCAATCAGCAGACGGTGCGCTTTCTTCATCGCCTGCCGCACCCGCGATAATTCGACGCCACCACGGACGCGCGTCGCCTGATCTCCTCAGCGTGCGCACAACTTGCCGCCATGCACCGCGCATCTCTTCCGCATCCGAGAATCGATCCTCGATGCTTGGCGCGAGTCCATGCTGTAGCCACGCGGCGATTGAGTCCGCAAAACCTTCTTGCGTGAGTCGCGCGGGCATCGAGTCCGCCAACTGTTGCGCAAGAATTGTTTCGCCCGGACCATCACCGAACGGTGCGTGCCCCGTGAGGGTGAAGTACACAATGCTCGCTAACGCGTAGCAGTCTGTCGCTGGACCCTGCGCTTCACCAAGCAATTGCTCGGGCGCAGCGAACGACGGCGTGCCCGAAGATCCCGCGCGCTCGTCACCCAGTGCGTACGCAATTCCGAAATCGCCAATGCGCCACCGACGATATCGATCAATCAGAATGTTTTCGGGCTTGAGGTCGCGATGAATAATGCCGCTCGAGTGCGCAGCGATCAGGGCTTCGAGGACGTTGTCGACCGGTTCAGCGATCTCTTCGAATGGTCGAGGACCACTGCGCGAAATGAGGCTGGCCACGGATCCCCCTTCGGCCAACTCCATCGTATACCACACAATGTCGCCGCGACTATCGGTGTCGTAGATCGGCACGATCGCTGGATGCGCCAGCTGCGCGGCGAGGCGCGCCTCACGACGAAAGCGTGCAACGGCGACGTCGTCCATCGCGATGTGCGGATGCAGCACTTTGATCGCGACTTCGCGCGACAGCGAGAGATCGCGCGCGCGCCACACGCTCCCAAACATACCCTGGCCCAGCGGGGCGAGAATCTCGTAGTCATCGCCCGTCGCCCAACGCAACCGTGCTTCGGGCGAGTCATTGGTCGCAGTTAACTCGTCACCTTCGGGCGCGACAAAAACCGGACGCACAGGCCCGTGCCGATCAAGATCGCGCAACATCGCGCTCATTGATGGATACCGTTCCTCAGGCTCGCGATGCAAACCGCGTCCAATCACATCCGTCAGCGACTGGGGACAATCAACACGAAGCAGTGCAAGCGGCGGTGCATCCTGCTCGGGCGGAGTCTCTCCGGTGAGCATCGTGAACAACATCGCCGCGAGCTGCCACTGATCTGAAAACGGCGTGGGCGCCCATGCGTTCGCCGTCCACTCCGGCGGACTCACATTGAAAACAGGATCGGGTCGAAGTCGCGAGGGAATGTGTTCTTTGGGCAGGACCCATTCCCATCCCAACAGCCACAATCGTCCGCCTGGCGTCAGCCACACCGTATCTGACGAAATCGCGCCATGCGCCGCGCCGGTATCGTGCAAATAAGCGAGCGTGCTTCCAGCCTCGCGCAACACTTGCATCGCGAAAGGCACCGCCTCTGGACCCAACCGTGATACGCGCGAACGCACCGTTTCACCGCTAATCCATCGACGCAAATAGCCTGGCCCGCGCCGACTCGCCGAATACGACGCCCAGTAGTGATACGTGGTTGGGATTGATGGGTGATTGCGGTGCGCCAGCGCGCGCGCTTCTCGCTTGAGCCATTCTTCATGCGCGGGATCGGGGGCGCTCACTAACGACAGCGAACGACCCAACGCATCGACTACTTCCTGATAGTGTCGATGCTCGCGTTGCAACGCTTCTGACCCCCACGACCACTCGGGCGGCAGCGTCCACGACTCGAGGTGTGGAGGCGGCGACGCGGTCGCGCGATGATCAGCCGTGGTAGAATCCAAAGCCATGTTCAAGCTTAACCGATCCGCAGCGCGAGGTGCACGACCGTGCCAACACCTTCGGTGCTCTCGATGGCGATGCGTCCCCCCCATCCCTCGATCAGGCGACGACTGATTGCGAGCCCGAGTCCGCTCCCGCTCGTTCGGGTGGAAAAATGCGGTTCAAATACTTGCGCCAGCACCGACGATGCAATGCCATGACCGTCGTCGCGCACATCGATTGTCACGACGTCGTCGCGGTGACCGAGCCGCACGACCACGTGACTGGCCTCGGCTAAACGCGCGTTTTCAAGAATGTTGAGCAGCACTTCCTTGAGCTCTTCGCGCTGCGCCAGCGCCGGCGGTAGCGGTTCGCTCGTTGGCATCTCCAGCGACCAGGTCACCGCGCCCTCGCCCAGCTGTTCCAGCGCCAGCACATCGCGCGAAATAGATGCGACATCCACCGCCGAGGCGGGCGCGCGTTGATCGGGCGCCATTCCATAGCGACTGAACGCGCGCGCAATTTCGTCGAGGTGGTCGATCTCCGACAGAATGCGGGTCACGTTCGTTTCCAACACCGCGCCAAATTCGCTACGACCATCGCGATACGCCCGTCGTAGATGCTGCACGCCAAGCCGAATCGGCGTGAGCGGATTCTTGATCTCATGCGCAACTTGACGAGCCATTTCGCCCCACGCGAGCACGCGCTGCGCCGTCGCGAGTTCCGTCACGTCGTCAAGCGTCAACACCGCGCCGCCCGCGAACCGCGTGAGACGTCCGCTCAACTGTCGATCGCCCATCACATGTTCAAACGCGTCTTCATCGTCGACGCTGTGTAAGAACGCCACGCACCGATCGACAACCGGGTCGAGCGACGACGGCAACGCCGACAGCGAACTTCCCGATTGTCGCAGCGACACACGCATCAGTTGTTCTGCGCGTGGATTCGCAATCACAATTTCACCGTCTTCGCGCAATGCAACCACGCCGCTCGCCACGTGCTGCAGCACCGCTGCCGTGCGCCGTTGCGCCGCTTCGAGGGCGGCGCGACTTGACGAAAGATCTTCGGCCATGCGCCCGAACGCACGATACACAGGCGCAAACTCCGAGGCCGGTACGCGATCCAGCATGCGCGTATCGCGACCCGCCGCGATGCTCAATGCGGCTTCGCGCAACGCACCCACAGGACGCGCCAGCGAGCGTGCCGCGACGCCACTTAACCAGATGGCCGCGAGCGCACCAAGCGCAGCGGTAAAGAGTAGCAACACTCCCAAGTCTTCGCGACGCGCGTCCAACGCGAATTCGTCACCACGCGCCGGCGTCACCACGACCAAGTCTTCGATGCCGGTCGACACGCGGCGAAATCCGACGAGTGCTTGCGACTCGCCGACTGGAATGCGTCGAGTGGTAAACAGATCGTCTGCACCAAAGTCCGCGTCGTCGAGCGAAAGTGGCAGGAGTCGCCCCAGCGGTGCAAGCGCTTTCAGCAACGTATCGCTGGCGGCATCCAGTTGCGCCGAGTGATAGACGAACAGCGGCGAGCCGACATTGACTGACGTTGCGGAGAGTTGACGCGTGAATAGCTCTCTCGAAGGCAAACTGAGCGCATCGTTCACCAGACTGGCGGCGGTCCGCAGCGCATCGCGCACAAGTAGTTCGCGCGTCGCGCGATCATCATCCTGCAGACGATACCACGACCAGCCAGCGAACACTGTGGCCGGCAACACAAAGAAGCCCAACAACGCCGCACTCAACCGCACGCGATACGAGCGCCCCAATCGCACGCGTCGCACGCGAAACCAGCGACCAAATGCTCCGTCGGCCATGGCGCTCGCACCCCACAGGATCAGCACGGCCACGACGTCGAGCATAACCAGCAACGCGCCACGCGGAACGAGGACGTCGAGCCCGCGCAGATCAACTTCCACGTGCACATGACGCGCATCACCAGAACCGCTGGCGATCGCATCGCCATGCATCGCATCACCGCGACGGCGCCACTGCAACTCCCGACCGACCGTTTCGCCGTCAGACACTGGGGCGAGCGAGAGGCGATAGGGCGGCTCGTTCTCACGCAGCCCCGCAACGCCCGTGAGTGCCGCAAACGCATCCGTTGGCAAGAGGCGCGTGCGGGGCGGCACCAGCACCGTCGTGACACTGTGATCGGGCGCGGGCACAGCCGCGATGAGCAGTGTCGTCGGGCCGTCAGGCACCGTACGTATCTCAATTTGTCCACTTGCACGCGCCATGGTCGCCATGATGGCTTGCGCGCCAATCGTGTCCGCGACAAACGCTAATTGCAAATCGATTGTTCGATCTGGAAGGGTCGGATCCCAGTGCGCCAGTCGCGCTGGATAGCCGGCTTGCGCGAGTTCACTCGCTGCGTAACTGCGCAGCAGTCCGTCGGCATTCGCCACTCCCTTCACATTCGTCGACATCGATGTCGCAAATCGCTCAAGCAATCGATAGGCGTTTTCATCGATCGCGGACAGTCGCGCAATATCGACCTGCGCGAGATCCATGCGCGCTCGCACCGTTGCACCCCAAGTCAGCGTGACGGCACCGGCACCGGCAATCACCGCCGCGCTCGTCACGAGTGCCACTCCGCGTCTGGTGAGCGCCAACGCGCCGATCGCGAGTGCCCACAACACCGGATACCACGTCGGCCAACCACCAGGCGCGCTCCAGAGCACTGGAGCCAGCATCGCCGCGCTAATCGCAATGAGCGGTGCCGTGATGGCCGGTAGTCCGCGACGATTGCCCAACACTGTGCGTCCGACGGCAGCGCCGGCATGCAACACCGCGGCGCCCGCGAGCGCGAGCGCGAGTTGCCAGGCAATCCACAATTCGACCCGCACGCCGTCGGGCGGTAACGCGATGCCGCGCGACAGATCGCGTAACACGATCGGACCAAGCGTCGCAGCCACCACCACGAGCGCGACAGCGAGTGCGCGCGAACTCGTGAGACGGGTGATGCGTCCGCTACGCAGCATCAAGAACAACATCGCCAACCCCAACGACGTCGTGAGTAGCAACGCCGCGATGTTGGCCGTGAGCGGTCCCGCCATATGCACGTAATAGCTGGACGCATCAAACAGCGGCGACACGTTGGACAGCGCACTGAGCGGCGCCACCGTGACACTAAACAACAACGCGAACGTCACCGCCAAGCGATGTACCGTGCGCGCCGGTCGACGCCACGCCGCCACCAACAACATCAACGCCGCGAGTACCAACGGCACGGCCGATCGCGCACGCGCGCGTTGCAACGCCGCAAGTTCTACTTCGCCTTCACCAAACGAGAGTGCGCGTACGCGCGCGAGGCGCTTCGCACCGTCGGATACCACCATGACCGTCGTCCCTGGCACGACTTGCGACGAATCGGGCGACTCGACCGTTGTGTGTGCCGCGTCGGTACCGGTGTGTGACTCACGCGTAAACGCGCGCGCAAACCGATCCGCCGGCGGAATCGCCGAGATCAATGCCACGGTGGCCACCGTGTAGCGGCCGTCAGCTGAACGCGCCCGAGCGATCAATGACGAGTAAAACGGTTCATCGACAAGACTGATGCCCTCTTCACCGCGCGACGTCACGTTCGTTCGCGACTGTCCTGCGCGACCAATGAGTTGCACGCCGTCAAAGACCAACAGCGCAGATTCCACGTCGTCGCTGAGCGGCGCACGGAGTGTCATCGCGCCTGCCGTGCGCGACGCCGTGAGCTGGTCGAGCAACGCCGAATCGCGCGCGACGGTGTTCGCGGTCTGTTGTAACCGTGCCGAAATCCCCGTCAAGTCGTTCGCCACGCGCGTCGCGCGGGATTCGCGCTCATGCTCGGCCCAATGCGTCCAATCACTCGCGATCGTTTGCAATGTGATCGTATCCATGACGGCCAACGTGAGTGTCATGGCAAGCAGCACGGTCGCCGCCATCGCCCACCATCTCGGCGCGCGCGTCGAGCGGATCCAATACGCCGATGCCGCGGTGCCAACGACGGCTATACCAAGAAAGAGCCATCCAGGGCGCCGTTGCCAAGTCGCAAGCGCCAGTACCGCCAGCGCCGTGCTGGCCACCCACAGCAGTGGCCACCGCTCACCCCGCTCCGGGCGTCGATCGTTGGCAGAATCCACAGCTGACTGGACGTGGTTCGAATCCGGGGCGTTCATCGCTCGCAGAATACCCCGCTCCCATCGATTAGTCGAAGGCTCATGGCGCAATTGACTATCTTTGTCGAATGCGTCGGCGCCTGCTCTACCTGCTCTTGGTACCGTGTCTCCCCGTCGCAGCCAATGGCAGCGCCGTGGTCGGGCGAGGCGCGCCTAGGTCCGAACGGCAGTCGGCAGGACTCCTGCAGGCGGATCGTGTCGATGTGGGCAGCTTTACGCTGTTCATGAAGAACCAACGTTCGGGTCGCGAGCAGTTCTCAATCCGTCGCGTGACCGCAGGCGATGGCGTCGCTTTCGAATTGCGATCCGAATCGGCAATCGGCGATGTCCGATCTGCAGTCCGGCTTGAAGTCGATTCTGCAGGTTCTCCGGTGCGGTATAGTCTTGAAGAACGGACGGGCGCCGAGGTGAGCCTCCGCCTAGGCGGTCAGAGGGTTCGCGGTCGCTTCGCTACCCTGGCGCGCGGTCCGCTGGGAGAAGCGGCGCGCGAGTTTTTGCTGGTGCCGGGAGCGCTGATCATTGAAGACGACGGCATCGTTCAGTATGCGCTCGTCGTACGGCGTGCCCTGCTTCGCGCGCAGCGGACGATTGGCGGAATAGCCGATGATACTGCACGCGTCCCCACACTGACGCCGTCGGGAAATCGCACGGGATCCGTCCGGCTGGTCAGCGTGTCCACTGCGGACACCATTGTCATCGCGGGAGCTCGACGCGCTGCGGCACGATGGCGTGTGTTGACCGACGGTGGTGACGTTCGCGACGTATGGGCCGACTCTGAAGGCCGACTTCTGCGTGTTCGCATCCCCGCGCGCGGTCTTGATGCTGTCCGTGATGATATTCCGCGAGATGTTCCCAATTGACGTGATTCGCATCGACTGCGCAAAGTCTGAAACCACACTGATCCATAGCCCGTACGACCCCCCGTCTATGACCTCCTCTCGCCGGCTCTTTATGCGTATTTATGGTCTCGCGGTCACCGCCGCGATCACGTTTGCATCGTTTGCGTCGACTTTCGGCGCGCCGCCTCTCAGGGCGCAGGCACCTGCGCAACCCACTGCAGGCTCAGTGCTGAGACTTGCCGACGCCATCGCCATCGCGCGTCGCAATAGTCCCACGTATCAGACTTCGCTCAACGCGCGAAGCACCGCAGCGGCGACCGTGCGCGCCGCCAACGGTGCGTTGCTGCCGAGCATTAACACCAGCGCGAGCGGCGGCTACCGTGAAGGACGTCAGACGTTCTTCCAAGGCCAAGCCTTCGGATCGACCAACAATACGCTATCGACCGATGTGAGCGCGAATGCGTCGCTCAACATCTCGGTGTCGGCGCTCAACGATCGGCGCGGTGCGAAAGCCAATGTCAACGCGACCGAAGCCGACATCGTCGCCGCCGAGCAGCGCGTTAAGAATGACGTGACCACGCAGTACCTGACTGCGCTGCAAGCGCAAACGCGCGCGGCGTTGCAAGACTCCTTGGTGGCGACGACGGCGATTCAATTGCAGCTCGCGCGCGCGCGACTGCAGGTTGGCACTGGGACGCAGCTCGATGTCCAGCAGGCCGAAGTCGCCGACGGTCA
>JANXUN010000495.1 GCA_025356185.1 Gemmatimonadaceae bacterium | reverse complement strand
GTCGACGCGAACGGGTGTTATTACGGCATCGTCTGTAACGCCGGCATCTCGCGTGACAACGTCTTTCCGGCGATGTCTGGCGAAGAGTGGGACGACGTCGTGGGCACGAATCTCGATGGATTTTTTAACGTGCTGCATCCGTTGACCATGCCGATGGTACGTCGGAAAGCGCCGGGGCGTATCGTCACGCTATCGTCAGTATCCGGCGTTCGTGGCAATCGCGGTCAAGTCAACTATAGCGCAGCAAAAGCGGGCATTATCGGTGCGACAAAGGCTCTCGCGCTTGAACTCGCATCGCGTCAAATCACCGTGAACTGCGTTGCGCCAGGACTCATCTCCACCGAAATGACACGGGATATTCCGCTCGATCGCATCATCGAACACGTACCGCTCAAGCGCGTTGGGACGCCTGAAGAAGTCGCCGCGGTTGTGAGTTTTCTTATGTCACCCGGTGCCGCGTATATCACGCACCAAGTCATCAGCGTGGATGGCGGTCTTTCATGAGCAAGCGTGTCGTCATTACCGGCATGGCGGGCATCAGCCCGCTCGGAAACGACTGGCCGTCGGTGCATGCCGCACTCATCGCACGGCACAATAAGGTCGAAGTGATCGAGAGTTGGAAGCAATACGGTGGACTCAATACGTTTATGGGTGCGCCTGCTGCACCCTTTGAGTTGCCGTCGCATTTCGATCGGAAGAGCACGCGTAGTATGGGTCGCGTGGCATTGATGGCAACGCTTACCGCTGAACGCGCGCTTGCTGACGCGGGGCTGTCAGGCGATCCCCTCGTTTCGAGTGGTAACATGGGAATCGCGTACGGCTCGTCGTCCGGTACCCCGGGAGCGATCGCAGAATTTGCGCGCATGCTCACCTCGAAAAAAACCGAGGGGATCAACGCGACCACGTACATCAAGATGATGAGTCACACCGCACCGGTGAACATCGGTGTGTACCTCAAAGTGACGGGACGCGTAATCACGACGTCGAGTGCGTGCACGTCGGGCAGTCAGGGTATCGGCTATGCATACGAGACGATCAAGTCAGGGCGGCAGATTGCCATGATCGCCGGCGGTGCCGAAGAGCTTGATGTCACGCAGGCCGCCATTTTCGATACGCTCTACGCAACGAGCACGCGCAACGATGACGCACCGCACACTCCGCGCCCGTTTGATCGCGATCGCGACGGGCTTGTGCTGGGCGAAGGTGCGTGCACGCTCATTCTCGAAGAGTATGAGCACGCCGCTGCACGTGGCGCCCGCATTCACGCAGAAATAGTCGGCTTCGGCACAAACTCCGACGGCAAGCACATCACGTTTCCCAACAAGGACATGATGCAGCACGCGATGCGACTGGCGCTTGCGGATGCCGCGCTCGATGGCTCGGCCGTGGGCTATGTCAACGCGCACGGCACCGCGACTGAGCAAGGCGACAACGCAGAATCGCATGCCACGAACGCGGTGTACGGTGCGCATATGCCCGTGAGTTCGCTCAAGAGCTACATGGGGCATACCCTTGGCGCATGCGGTGCGCTTGAGGCGTGGATGTCGATCGAGATGATGCGGAGCAACTGGTTCGCGCCAACCATCAATCTCGATCATGTCGACCCGAACTGCGCGGCGCTGGACTATGTGCGCGGCGACGGACGGGTGATCGACTGCGAGCATGTGACCAGCAACAACTTTGCATTTGGTGGCATCAACACCTCGCTCGTCTTCAAGCGCTTTTGAACACGCCCTCGGTATTCATCGTTTCCCTCAACACCATGTCGGCGTGACCACAACGTTCTTCGAAACGGACCAGCTCAACGCTGCTGACGCGTTGACTAAGGCTCAGCAGATCGCGTTTGCTCCGATGGTGTTTCAAGCATCGCGCGCGCTGCGCGACTTTGGCATCCTTGCGATGCTCGGCAAAAAAGGCGGCGCCACCCTGCCGCACATTGTCACGCAGACTGGTCTGTCGATGTACGGCGTCCGTGTGCTGCTCGAGGCGGGGCTAGGCATCGGACTCGTGACGTGTCACGATGGAGTGTACGAGCTGACCAAGACTGGTTGGTACATTCAGAATGATACGATGACGATTGCGAACATGAACTTCGCGAACGATGTCTGCTACGAAGGGCTCGCGTCGCTGGATGCGTCTGTGAAGCACGACGCGCCGACAGGACTCAAAGTGTTTGGTAACTGGCCCACGATTTATCACGGGCTCGCGTATCTACCAAAGACGGCGAGCAATAGCTGGTTTGCATTCGATCATTTCTATTCGGACGACGCGTATCCGCTCGTGCAACCGATGCTCGATCGCTACGCCATTCGCAACCTGCTCGACATTGGCGGTAATACCGGCCGATTCGCGCTGCATTGCCTTGCGCACAATCCCCAGTTGCGTATCGGCATTGCTGACTTGCCGAACATGGCGAAGGTTGCGGAGGCCACCATGCACGAGCACGGATATCTTGATCGCGTGATGTTTCATCCCACCGACATGCTCGACGCTTCGCTCTCATTGCCGACGGGTTACGACGCCGTGTGGATGAGCCAGTTTCTCGACTGCTTCTCCGACGACCACATCGTCGCGATTCTCACCAAGGTGAAGGACGTCGTGGCGGACGATGCGCACATATTTATTCTCGAACCGTTTTGGGATCGTCAACGACGCGAAGTTGCCGCGTTCTGCTTGCAGATGACGTCACTGTACTTTACGAGCTTGGCGAACGGCAACAGTCAGATGTACTCGGCCGAAGTATTTCTGTCGCTGATTGAACGCGCCGGGCTTCGCATCGTCGATCAAACTGACAACATTGGTGTGTGTCAAACGTTGCTCGTGTGTAAAAAAGCGTAGCGCGAGCGCGCAACACTAGGTTCGTTCGAAGACCGCCAGCCAATTATTGAACGGGGTGTGCCCCCACAACGGACGGATCGTGCCGTGAAGTCCATTGGCTTCGAGCACGCGCCGAATGGTCTCAGGACGCGGGTACACGACGGGGCTCGCCTTCATCCACGAGAGCGCGGCGGCGGCGCGATCGACGGCTTTTGACAGTGCGAATCGCCAACCCGGTGCTTCGATGGATGTGCGAATTACCAGCTTGCCGCCGATCGACACGCGCTGCGCGGCGGCGGACAGTAATTCTCCCTGCGCATCGAGTGCGAGGTATTGCAGAATGTCGAGAATCGTCACGCTGCCCGCGTGTTGTGGCAGCCCCCCGCGCGCGTCGCTCGTCTCGAACACGATGTCCGGTGCACACTGCGCGGCGACGATGGTGGCGACTGCAATTTTCGATGCGTCAAAATCGAGGCCACGCATGGGAACATTGAGTCCGCACTCGCGCAGATAGAACGCGCACAGTCCCATGCCGCAGCCCACATCGAGCAGCGGTTGCGAAGTGGTGGCCAACGCCTCGTAGACGGCGTCGTACAGGGGGTCCATCGCCACCTTGCACATGGTGTAGTAGCGCGGATTGCCTTTGGGGAACTGTTGCGCGAATTCGCGCGCACGTGGCCGAGCCACAGCAGGCAGGGGGTTCACGTGTTCGTACTCGTTGGCGGCGCGAGCGATTCGTTCAACAGCAAGTTCTTCGCGTCTCCTGCGCGAAAGTCGTTGAGCGGAAAGCACAGCACGCCGATGACCGCCGTGAGGGCGATCACCGCGAACCCAGCAAGCGATGCTTGCACAGAAAGCGCCGGTGCAACGCCGTACCAACGTTGCAGCAGGAGTTCGAACGACTTCTCGCGAAAACCAAGCCCGGCTATCGTGATGGGAAGTGCGGCGATGGCATCGGCTACGACAATAGCTCCAAACACACCAAACGGGTTTGCTGGGAGTTGCACGGCTTGCGCGGCGAACCAGAAGACGGCGTAGTGTGAGAGCACCACAGGTGCGGCAATCACTGCGGCGAGCAGGGCACCGTTCACATTCAGGCGATCGCGCACTGTCAACAGCAATCGCTTGTGTAGACCGGGACTCCAGAGCTCCAGCAACACCCCAGTAATCACCAGCGCCGCAGCAACGATCGCGACGGTGGTCGCGCTATGGCGATTGAGTGATGGTGCGATGCCCATCTGATAAATCAGTATCGCGCCAAGTATGAGCATGGCGGGGAATGCGCATAGATGATCGAGCGCAATCGACGAGGCGATTGCCACTTTGTTGTTCGGCAATCGCTTGGCGACAAGTGTGCCGCGCACCGCGTCCGCGCCAAGTTGTCCGATGGAGAGCAGGCCGGCGGCGTTGCCCGCGAGCAAACATCGCAACACGGCGCTGTACGGTAGCGTGCAGCCGAGTGCTCGGAGACAGACCGACCAGCGCCACGCGCCGAGCAACGCCGTAAGCGTTGACGACGCAAACGCCGCGACAAGAAACCACGGACGCGAGAACTGAGCGGGCCGCATTCCGCGGCGAACGTCATCGTTGGAGAACACCCACGCCAGCAGCAACGCCGTGATCACCAGCCGTGCACCCCAGAGGAGCGCATCGCGACCTTGCACGCGGGTCATGCCAGTACGAGTGGATCGACGTGCACCACGCGAACGGCGATCGCTGGGTCATCGCGATCGCGTGTTGCCTGTGTTGCCTGTGTTGCCTGTGTTGCGATCGAACATGCGATCGTGTTCTCGATCCATAGGAACGCCGTGTTCACGTCTGTGCCGTGGATGGGGAACGAAGCGCCAAGCGTGTTGTCCCGCACAGTGAAGTGTACGCTGGACAGTGCACCTCGCCAGCCAAGTCCGAACGCGAGCTTAAAAACAGCTTCCTTCCCAGTCCAGAGGCGATAGAAGGACTCGATCGCGCGCGATGTGCCTTGCCCCAGAAACCACTGATGCTCGTCCGGCGTGAAGAACCATTCGCTCATCGATGTGAGGTCGCGCGACTTGCTCGTGCATTCAATGTCGAGTCCCACGGCGTCCGCGCTGGTTGCGCACGCAATCCACGAACCGCTGTGCGACATACTGATGCGCACCGCCGCATGATCCGATATGTCGACATGCGGCACGTTCTCCACGCGTTCGATGATGGTCACGTCATGCATCTGGCGTTGCGCGAATTGTGCGACCGCATAGCGCAACAGTGCGCGCGACGCGGTGAATCGCGTGCGCGCGGCGCCACGTACGTATCGCGCGCGCGCTGCTCGTGATGCGTCAGTCAGGACACCGTCGAGCGCGAGCGCCACGTGCGGCGCAACCTTGCGCGCGTCGAGAAGCCATATTGTATTGTCGGTGTTGCGGAACGGTTTTTGCATTCCGTGTATCATCGATGGCGCGCTGGTACCTGAGTCATGCGTTCAAGTTGCTGACCCTGTTTGCCGTTCGCTACCGCGAGTGCCGCTGTCGTCCTCAATACCGACCCCTCTGATGATCGTTTCTGCGCTGCTATTCGCGTTGCAGTCCGCGTCTGTTGCTCAGGATTCGACGTATACGTCCCCGGCACTTTCTTCCCTCGTGGCGTCGGCAGCCCGTGCAAATCATGCCGTGCCGCAAACGTTGTCCGGGTATCGAGCGCACATCGAGAGCGAGATTGCACTGCTCGTGAACAATCCGTCCGGGCCCGACGGTGTGTCCGGCACGACGGCAGCGACCACTGAGGCGGCCGCGCAGATCGAACAGTTTCAGCTTGATGTGTCGTGGAAGCGGAGTGGATTGTTCGATCAGCGGATGATCGGATATCGCGCACGACAGCTCGGTCCAATGTTTTCGGCACTCACGATCGTGCCGCGCCCGTGGACGGCGCCGACGCTGTACGGCGATCGCATGTCGCTGATGTTTGGCGGCGGTCCCTCATTCGGCACGCCCGACAGCCTGCGCCGACAAATGCCGTCGGTGCATCCCTTCGCGGCCGACCGCGAACGGTTTTACCGATTTTCGGGCGGTGATACGGTCGCAAAAATTCGATCCGGCACGCGCATTGTACCTGTCGTGCGAGTCGATGTGGAGCCGCGCGAGGGCAAACACGACGCGATTCTTTTTGCCGGCCAAGTGTTCGTGAATGCGGCGAATGGTGAAATCGTTCGCATGCGGGGTCGCATCAAACTCATGGCGCCGCCGAGCGAGTCACGTCTCACCAAACTGGTGCGATTTATCGGCCGCGTCGACGAAATCGCGTACATTGATTTCGAGAATAGTGAACGTGATGGACAGTATTGGTTGCCACGCCGCCAGCGCATCGAATACCAAGTCAACACGGCGCTGACCGAATCGCGCGCGACGATTCGCATTCAATCGGTATGGAATGACGTCGCGCTCGAGACGACACCTGTCGGGAGTACCGACGTCGACACGTTGGGCGCGCCGAAGTACACCTTCTCGATTGCGTCGTCAGACAGCACGAGCAAGTGGGACGCGTGGTCGAAAGATCTTGGCGCACAGTCGAGCGATGTGAGCGCGCGCGATTTCGACGATGTCGCGCCTCCAGCGCTGCGACCGGATGGCAGTGCGCAATGGCGATGGCAGGCGCGTGGGTTCACTGACCTCGTGCGCTACAATCGCGTTGAAGGCGTCTTTGTTGGCATGGCCGGCCTGCTCGACTTTCGTGACGCCGCTCCAGGGCTCGCCATTCGCGCATTTGGTGGATGGGCATTCAACGAGCGCACTGCGAAAGGCGGCATAGAACTCACGCGCGTCGCGCAACCGTGGATCACCAGTGTTCGCGCTGAACGACAGCTTGCATCAACGAATGATCTGACGGTCACGACAGGTGCCTCTGGCGGCAACATTGTCGCGTCGCTGTTTGGCGCGGAAGACAACGACTGGGTCGATCGTCGCATTGTGTCAGCCGGAGTCTCGCGCGAATTCGGGGTGAAGCATTCGTCGGCGTTGAGGCTCGAAGTTGCGCGCGGTACGGATCACGGGTTTTCTGACATCCTCACGCACGGTTTGATTGGCGGCGACTTCAGAGCGAATCGCCCCGTCGTGAACGGCAGCTACGTTCGCTCGCGCGCGCAGTTTGATCTCGGTCGCAATATCGTGACCAGTTCTTTGGCGTCAGGCATCGGGGCATCGCTATCGTATGAGCGCGGCGACGGCGAGCTCGCATGGCAGCGATCGCAGATCGAGTCGTTGCTTCAGCGCACGTTCGGACGGTTCGTACTTGGTGCGCGAACTGATGCCGCGTACGTCGCAGGGAACCACCTCCCCACGCAGCAGTTGCTCGAAGTGGGAGGTGCCGAAGGACTGCCCGGCTACGACTATAAAGAATTCGCCGGCGATCAGGCCGTTGTCATTCGCACGACGGCCGCGTACTTGATGCCGTTGCTCCAGTCGCCCATTCGCATTTCCAGGTTAGTGCTGCCCGCAATTGCGCCGCAACTTCAGGTTGGATTTTTCGGGGGGCAGGCGACGGCTCGCGACGCGACCCGAGCGCAACTTGCCGCGCTCGGCTGGAAAACCACCGAGGGATTTAAGGGAAGCGTCGACGTGCGCCTTCGTTTTTTCAGCGGCGCGTTCAGCGTCGGTGCCGCGCGCGCGTTTGATCGCAAGGACCGGTGGAAGGCGCTGTTCGCGCTTGGCGGATCGTTGTAGTTTCGCGTTTAGAACGCGTACCCGATCGTCAAGCGCAGCGTCGGAACGACGTGCTCAATAAACTGAAACTGGCTGTCGCTGCCAAAGTACCGTTTCGCACCACCACCAACGGTGAGCGCGGTGGAGCGACTCGGTCCGAGAAGCCACTGATAGCCCATCTCGATCGCAAAGCTTCCCGTGTTGAACGACTTGGAGTTCACATAACAACTATCGCTGCTGGTGCCGATTGGTACGGGTTCGGCGCACGCGTAGTGCCGGTCGTTATCGTGAATCTGCGCGACACCCAATGACGCCGCGACATTAAATCCGCGTAACCCGTTCTCGCTCGGATAGAGCCGCAGTTTGGCGTCGAGATTTGTGTACATGGTGTTATTGAACGGCTTGATGTGCGAAGCCGCTACGGCGAACGCGAGCGCACTTCCAATGCGATGCTCATACTCGCCGGAGAAAAATCCGAGGAGTGGTAAAAACGGATTGACCGAGAGCACGCGACTCGGTCCATCCGTTCCGCGGTCGAGTGCGCGTGTTTGATCTGCCAGCGATTGTGCGGATGCGATGGATGCGCTGGCGCTCACTGTGGCAGCCGCCATCAGCGTGAGGACGCGGCGATGAGCGAAACGGGAAAATGAGGACATAAGCGTGTGGTTCGAGCTAACGTGACGGACAGCACCAACCTCGCGATCGGCAATACCGACCGCGAGTTAGGCGCGTGGGCGATCTACAGATATTGTACTCTGCAGATCGCCTTTGGATTCATGTGCACCGCTGTGACGTCCAGTGCGACATCCGTCGATTAGAACCGCACACCGAACGTGATGGGGACGTAGCCCGAGTTGTTACCGTTGTTCCTGACGTTCACGTATTTCGCTTCGAGAAACGTCGAGAGTTCGGAAAGCTTGAACTCGAAACCGCCGCCCACCTGAATCCCGAAATTGTTACTGTTGGAAGACAGGGTGACGGTCGAACCAACTGCGGTTACAGACGCGTCCAACCGATAGAGGCCCGCACCGGCGAGAAAATACGGACGCGCGACTGTCATGTCCGGGGCAAACGGCACAAGTATGTTTCCGACAACACCCAAGCTGCTGATATGCGAATTGGAACTGTTCTTCCCGTTCCACCGATCATAGCTCACGTCGCCACGAAGATAGAGCTGACCCATTGGGGCAGGGTGCAGGTACAGATGTCCGGCCAGACTGTATCCGAGATCAACGCTGTTGCTCAAATTGGTCGTTGGAATGGAGGCGCCACCACTCACGCCAAAGGTGACGGGGCGACTTTGTGCAACGGAAATGTTCGGTAAGGCAAGGGCAGCCGCGGTAGCGGCGATCGTAATAAATCGAGTCATCAGTGTGCTCCAGATGCAGAAGAACGACGAGAGTCTCGCGAACGATCACGAGAGACGCGAGGCACAGCACGTGCTGCCGTGCAAGTCTTGTGAACTTAGAAGGGGCGCGTGCGAGATGGCCTTACCCGAAAGAGCGAGATTTGCGACTCCATCGCCGCCAACCCCAAGCCTCGCGACTATTCCGGAATGGGTTGCACTTGCGTGACAAAATATTCGGTGTCGCCAAAACATGACGATGGCACTTTGATGTGTTGCTCGTAGTGAATCGTCACGCGTTTACCGCTGAGCGATTCAACAACTTTCGCAAGTGAATCGCTGCGCACCGTAAACGAAAAACTGTCAGAGCGAAAACCCTTGGCGATGTCGGTATACAACACGCCTTCCCACGTTTTGCAGACAAAACCTTTGTACGACATTTTCTGCACGTAACCGGCGCGTTGTCCGCTGGAGTAACTCCATGACAGCGACGCGAGCGTCCACAGTGCAAAACCCGTGATTGGCAAGCCAAGCAGCACGAAGACGATCAGCTTTCCCCAGTGACGGCGCTTAAACGATTGCTTGGGCGCAACAGCGGGGCGCGGGGCGTCCGTCGGGGCGCCGTTGTCGGGTTCGGGTGCGTTGTCGGTCATGGCCGGAAGTTGGGGTCCTGTCCCGTGCTGCGCTACCTTACAGCGGCTCCCTCGCCGACAACTTTCTCCGGGTGCGTTATCGTGTCGTCCGCTGCTCGCCGCGACCAGGTCGTTCGTCGCGCTTCTGTGACTACGTGGGTTCGCGGTGTCCCGGTTGGTTCGGGGCACCCTGTCGTGGTGCAGTCGATGACCAATACGGATACCGCTGACGCCGCATCAACGGCGACGCAAGTCGCAGAGTTGTTCGAGGCGGGGTCACAGAAGGTACGCATTACGGTCAACAACGACGAAGCGGCGCGGGCCGTTCCGGAGATCCGTCAGCGCCTGACGGACCGTGGACTTGATGTGCCCTTGATCGGTGACTTTCACTACAACGGCCATCTGCTGCTCACCAAATATCCGCAGTGCGCGGCGACGTTGGACAAGTATCGCATTAATCCGGGCAATGTCGGTTCCAAGCATCGCGACGCGAATTTTACGACGATTGTGCAAGCGGCGATCGACCACAACAAGCCGGTGCGGATTGGGGTGAACTGGGGTTCGCTCGATCAAGACCTGTTGACGCAGATGATGGACGCGAACGCGACGTCCGTCACGCCGCGCGATGCGAAAGACGTGTACATGGACGCGATGCTGGAAAGCGCATTGCGGTCAGCCGCGTTAGCCGAAGAAGTCGGACTGCGTCACGATCAGATCATTGTGAGTGCCAAGATTTCCGTGGTACCTGATTTGGTGGAGTGCTACCGCCGACTGGCTGCCCGCTGCGACTATCCCTTGCATCTCGGTCTCACCGAGGCGGGCATGGGCAACAAAGGGGTTGTTGCATCGAGTGCGGCGCTCGCGATTTTGTTGAACGAAGGGATCGGTGACACGATTCGTGTTTCGCTCACGCCCAAGCCCAACGGTGATCGTCGCGAAGAAGTGTTTGTCGCGCAACAGATCTTGCAATCGTTGGGGCTGCGTTCCTTCGCGCCGCAAGTCACCGCATGTCCCGGGTGTGGTCGCACCACAAGCACGTTTTTTCAGCACATGGCCGAGGATATTCAAGGCTATCTGCGCGAGCAGATGCCGCTGTGGCGCGAATCACGCCCCGGTGTGGTCGAGATGAAAGTCGCGGTGATGGGATGCGTGGTGAACGGACCAGGCGAATCGAAACACGCGAACATTGGCATCTCGCTGCCGGGCACATTTGAAGAGCCCAAAGCGCCGGTGTATGTCGACGGCAAACTGTTCACGACGCTCAAGGGTGAGCGGATCGTCGAAGAGTTTTTGGTGATCCTTGGAAATTACGTCGAGACGAACTACACGCCTATTTGAGGACGAGCTCGGCCGCCGCGGCGTCGAGTTCGTCAACAATAGGCGCAGTGAATCCCACCTCGCGCAAACGCATGGC
>JANXUN010000478.1 GCA_025356185.1 Gemmatimonadaceae bacterium | reverse complement strand
CTGTTCTCCGCCACGCAGCAACCGCACCAGCGTGACGGACAGCACGTACTCGGCGCTGTCCTTCTGAATCAACCGTCCTTCGATCGCATCAATTTCTGGTCCGATTGTTCCGCCTAGAGCGGCGCGCCCGGCATCGTTGATCGCGACAGAAACGTTTGAACCGAGTGGAAGAGGCTGTCCGGCGACGGGTTGCATCACATAACAACCCATCGCCGCACTCAGCGCGAACAGCGATACTACTTGCTGAACGCGCATCCCCCTTTTTACCAACCGTAGACGCTCAGCGCAGCTACAGAGTTTGCCGCATTACCGACGCCGGGACCTGCTCCGTAGATGTCTCCGAGGCCCTTGCCGCGCGACTGCAGATCCTGATACGGAACCGCCCAGAACAGCGGCGTGTCCTTTGGCAGTTCGCCCCAACCACGTCCATCTAAGAACCACGGCGAGTAGTGCGTGTACGCCGTTTCGATGCGCTTCTCGTACTTGAGTGCGTCCCACAGGTTTCCGCACGCAACGACGTTAAATGGCGCCACCGGAACCTTAGGCACGCAATTCGCACCACCAGGAACGGGCGATGTTGCATCAAAAGTCGTAATTGCCGGCAAGCCGTTAGCCACGCGTGTGGTGTTCACAAGGGCAGCAACGGCCGCAAAGTTACCCGCGCGGAATTGCGCTTCGGCCTGCAGCATATCGTTCTCGGCCTTCGTGAAGAACGGTGTCGGACCGTTGCGCGCGCCAGTGCCGTCGCCCGACTGATTCCACGAATAGAAACGAACGTGGTCATAGTTGGATAAACCAAAACCCGCGCCGAACGCATCGTTACCGTTTGGACGGTTCACGAAGTACCGTTTGCAGGGGGTGCTTGCCGCATTGCAGGACGTGATGGAAAAGTCCGCCTGTTGTGCGGCGCGGGTGGCACCCTGCGGGAACCGCAGGTCGGGCGTCACCATAAAGAACGACTGATTGCCTGCACCACGTTCACCCACCGGCTGCGCAATCCACGCCGCGTAGCTGCCTGAAACGTCGGCCATGCCGACAAAGAAGCCAGGCATCTGGTGCCACGTGCTGAACGACATGAACTGCGTACGCCAGCTGTTTCCGGGTCCGCTGGTCGTATTGGTGATGATGTTGTGATCGGCGGTGATGCCGTTCTGCGCATCGGCCAAAATCGCCGTCCAATCTGCAGCGGCGCGTTCAGCTGGTGTGCGCGCCATGTTCGCACGAATGCGGGCACGGTACGAACGAATCAACTTCACGAATTCAACTTTTGACATCACCGTCGGCGACGGAATCCATGTGGTCGGCAACGGGAAACCCTGATCACCGGTAACCGTCGCGTTGGTCAAGTCGATTGCTCGCTGAAACGCCGCGTAGGCCGAATCGGCAGCCGTCTTATAACCAACCAACACCCCCGGATCTTCGGTGCTCATTCCCGTCGTAACGACAGCCGAAGAGTCGTGCATGAGCGCCGCGTAGCCAAGCGAAAGTCCGCGTAGGAATTCCGCAAAGGCCTTGTCCCGGTTTTCACGCGCCGCACTGCCCAGCACCAGGCCGCCCTTGACCTGCGTCAAGAACGTCGATGCAACGCGTTGCACTTCACCGGTAAACGAGTACAAACGGAACTGCTCGCCCAAACAAACGTTACCCGGAGCGTTGCTGTTGGCCGCGCCCGAAAACGGTGTGCGGGCGTTCATGCAGTTATTCGCCAAGCTCGAGTAGTTCATCATCGACTGAACACTCGTCATGCCTTGCAGATCGGTGGTGCTGCCATAGATGCCGGAGCTCCACCGCTTGTAATAAGTACCGATGAGCGCTTCAGCATCATTTGGCGTGCCGAGCACGCGCGCCGACTCGCCAGAGTTTGGGTTGACCACCGCCAACTGGGTGTCGTTACAAGCAACTGCCCCGATGAGGGCCACCGTTACTGTGGCCCATCGGATAGAGGATCGTGTCATATCAGCCATGTCCTAGAAGCGCGTGGAAATGGAGAGCGTGTAGGTGCGAAGCGTCGGGAATCCGAACGCGTCGACCTGGTTGATCAGACCTGAGCCGGCCTGTCCACCGCTGACGCCCACTTCGGGGTCGTAACCACTGTACTTGGTGAAGGTGAAGAGATTGCGGCCGATGGCCGAGATCGTCCAGTCACCAACATTGCGAACCTTGCCCAACTGATAGGTGAGGCTGACTTCGCGGAACTTGGCGTACGAACCGTCTTCGACGTTGTAGCTGTTCGGGCCGAGCAGATCGTAGAACCCACCTGAGCCTGCGCCTTCCGAGCCGCCCACGCGCCAGCCGTAACCGAGTGGCTTGGCGGTTTCCACCGTCTTTCCGCCCTGATCGAAGTAGCCGGATGAGAAGTCCAGCAGCCCCCAGCCTTCGCCTTGGTTCTGAATCTTGTGTCCGATCGTTCCGTCAAGCAGCGCGTACAGCGACAGCTTCTTGTAGGTGATCGTGTTGTTGAAGCCGAAACGGAATTTCGGAAGTGCGTTGCCCAAGATGTGATTGACACCGACGCCTTCGCCGATCTGACCCTTGAGCGGGCGGTCAACGATCGGGTGGCCGAACTGCAACGGATAATTCCACGGCGAGTTGGCAGCCGACAACTTGGTCTGCCACAAGTTCTTCGTGATGCCGTCCTTGTAGCTGTTGCCGTCACCGGTCCACACAACCCAACCCTGATCGTTGACTTGGTAAGCTTTGCCTTCGCCGCACGAGGCCTGTACCGAAGCCGGCATGTCGCCACAGGTCTTATAAAACTTGCGGCCCCACACGTTGCCGTACTGGTTGACGGGAACGCCATCCTGAAGGTCCGTACGCGCGGTGATCAAGAACAGTGAACCTGTTCCCTGACCCGTGCCGGCGCTCGTGAAGTACTCGGGCATGAACAGTTCAGTGATCTTCGCGCGATTCCGGTCCCACGTGCCGCGCATGTTCCACTGGAAATCCTTCTTGGTAATCACGGGCAAATTGAGCGCGACTTCGAACGTCTTGTTGTTCAACGTTCCGGCGTTCTGCCACTTGCTCGAGAAGCCCAATGCCGACGGAGTCGGGACGTTCAAGATTTGGTTGCGCGTATCCGAGCCGGCATACGTGAACTCGATACCCAAGCGATTGAACAGCGTGAAGTCCGCACCGAGTTCGGTTTCGGTGGTGGTTTCTGGCTTGAGCTTGGAGTTACCGGCCTGACCCAACGAGCAACCGCTCGCTGAGCAGGAATACGTTTCGTACTGGGCGGCGAAGCTCGGCGTGTTACCGGCTGAACCGCGTGAGGCACGAACGCGGAAGTCAGAAATCGCCTGTAATCCCCAGAACTTTTCTTCAGACACACGCCACACAGCGGACACGCGACCAAACGGCGCCCAGCGATTGCCTTCGCCAAACAACGACGAGCCGTCGTAGCGATACGTTCCGTCTAAGATATAGCGGCCTTTGTAGTCCACGTTGGCGCCAGCGATGGCACCCATGTTCTTGATCAAGAAGCTGCTCGACGCCGTGGAGAAGTTGGACGTCAAGTTGCTCAGCGTGTACACGTCTTTCACGACGTACGTATCGCCACCGCTGCTGTTGGCCAACTGATAGTCGCGATCAAGCAAGCCGCGGAACGTGACCTTGGCATTCAGATCGCTAGTAATCTGCTTGCGGAGCGTCGCGCCGACCTGCGCGTTCATCGACTCGCGATTCAGGTTGCCAATGCTCTGGTTACCGAAGTTGGTCGACGCAGAGAACGCGAAAGTACGATAGCCCTTGACCGCATACGCGTTGTTGTAGCGCTGGCGATAGTCATAGCTGTACAAGGCGTCGAACGACGCCCACTCCGCTGGCGTGTACGTCGCGTTCATACTCGCCAAGTAGCGTGCGGAGTTCTGATAGCCAATGGAGTTTTCTTGATCGTACAAGAAGGTACCACCGCCGTTACCGGTGCCGCGCAAGCCTGCGCCGCCACCGCGAACGATCGGACGGCCTAGCGTATCGCGAGCAAGGTAGTCAGTACCGGCCGGCGCGCCACGCAGTAGCTGTCCGAAAATGCTGCCGTTGGACGAACCGCCTGAGCGCTGGTCGGTGTAAGCTTTGTCGTACAAGGTGCTGAGCGAGATCGTAAAGTTCGAGCGCACATCGTAGTCAAGATTGACACGTGCACGACGCTGCTGCTGACCAGTCAAACCGCGAATGGCCCCGGCATCACTTGTGTACGCGCCGCTCACAAAGTACCGAACCGTACCGAAACGACCGCTCGCGTCGAG
>JANXUN010000444.1 GCA_025356185.1 Gemmatimonadaceae bacterium | reverse complement strand
GTCGCTGCACGACGACGCCGCGCGTGATGCCTCGCAGTCGCGCTCCGAACTGCACGCGCTCCGGGAACAGTTACATCACTGGAGCGGAACCGTCGAGCGCGCGCTCACGGAATTGGCGCGAGGTGCCTGCGCATTTTCGGATGGTTCGAGCGCTTCACGCACGCGCGACGCTTTCAAGTAGCCCATATCGACCGCAAAGCCAGCCAGTTTGCGTTGCAGCTGCCGACGTCCGCGAAACAATCGCGACTTGACCGTGCCTTCGGGCACGCCAAGCATGTCCGCAATTTCGGCGTAGCGCAAACCTTGCAGGTCACTGAGGACGACCGCGGCGCGATACTCTTCGGGTAAGGCGCGAATGGCACTCGTCACTTCGTCGTCGAGAAACGAGTCGTAAAAGCGGCTCTCAGGATCGGCCTCGCCGACAGCTTCAAAGAGCGCCCACCCTTCGGTGTCTTCGGGTTGCTGTACTTCCCGTGCGTCAATACGACGCTTGCGGCTGACGAACACGTGATACAAAATCGTGAACAGCCACGCGCGAATGTTGGTGCCGAGGTGATACTGCTCCCATCGTTCTAACGCGCGCAAGAACGTGTCGGACACCAAGTCTTCGGCATCGTCGCGCGAGCGCGCCAACTTCAGTGCGAACGAAAACAACGCGTCGAGATGCACCAGCGCTTCGCGTTCAAACTGGGCGCGATTCGCGTGCGCATCTCCGGTGACGGACAGAGACGCAATCATTCGACGTCACGCGCGTGATGCGCCGCGATGCCGTCGCGCACATGTGTTCCAATGAACCGCTTGAGGTCCACCGCAATTCCTTCCAGCACCGAGATGTCGCGCTTGAGCCGCGTCATCAGCACGGCGCCTTCGAGAGTCGCGATGATGAATCGCGATAAGCGCACCGCGTCGACATCGTCGTACAACTGCGGGCGTGCTTCCCAGAGCAGAGAGCGGATTTGACTGGCCCACCGTTCGAACACCGCTTCAATGCGAATGCGGAATCCTTCGTGCGCATCGGCGAGCTCCGCCGCGAGGTTTCCAAATGGCGATCCTCGTCGGCCGCCGCTTTCCGCTTGTAGCGCGACGACGGCGTCGATGAAGAGTCCCAGCCGCTCAAGCGGATCGATCATCGGTTCGCGCAAAATCGCGAGACCACGTTCGGCGAAGCGCTCGAACTGCCTGTTGAGTACTTCGTATCCGAGCTCCTCTTTGGATTTGAAGTAGTGATAGAAGTGGCTTTTGCCACTGAGCTTTGCCCCTTTGATGACGTCGTCGACGGACGTGGATGTAAAGCCTCGCTCGGAGATGAGTGAGGCAGCGGCATCGAGAATTTGCATACGGCGATCTGACGTCATTCGGGCATTCTAGGACCGTACGGTCCTAGTGGCAATGGATCAAACTATTGCTCAGCAACGTTATGATCTACAAGCGCTTAACTATCAACGACTTGGGTCAAGTGTACCAAAAATGACCACCAAAATCTCGGTCGGTTCGGACTGGTGAGTCCTAACGGCCCTTACTTCGCTTTCCGCCGCGCCCACCGCCTTTGCCACCACGGCCGCTGGAGCCTCCGCGGTGGCCCCCTCCACCGCCTTGACCTCCGCCACCGCCGTGCCGACCACCGCTGTGCCGACCGCCCTCGCGGCGCCCTTGCTCGCGCGTTTCGCGAGGCTTGGCTGCCTGCACGCGCTCCTCGTCGGTATACGGGTCGTCCATGCGCGCCTGAAGTGTGGGCAGGTCATCAGCGCGCACGCTCCCTCGCTGGCCGCGTGGCACGACAAAACGCAGCGGTCGATCCAGCACCGGCAACTCTTCGACCACCAGCGTCCGCGCAATTTTTTCAGGCAGCCGCAATCGCACGACCGGCTGCAGCACACCGTCGTGCTCTTCCACATCGTAATCCATCGGCACCGTGCGATCGCGAATCTCAACCGCGCCGGGCAGATCGCGCGCCTCGGTCAGCTGCGCATCTGAAATAAACTCGCGTCGATCAAGCTTGAGCGGCAACGCGCGAATGGTTTCCCAATCCGATGCGTCGCCCATCTGTGATTCGTACCACGCGGTGAGATCGGCCTGGTTCAGACGCACGGTGGTGCCACCAAGACGACGCCACACATCGCGGATCTCGTCGACGTTGATCTGATTGCGTCGAATCGCATGATGTCGCAACTCGCCGCGTGCCGCCGCATTGGCTAACAGATGGCGCGCAGCCGCTGCCTGTTCGGGCGGAAAATGCGCCAGCGGTTCGCTTTCGCTCGACAGCTCAAACCCAAAAAACGTGACGCGTCGCTTGAGCAGCACGGGCGAATGTTTACGCTCCGCATCGAGCGCAAGCTCCGGCGGATGACGTTCGGCATGCTGCTTAATGAGGTCCATCGACAGCTGCGTGCCTTCGATTGACGCGCGCGGCACGCCGAATCGGTCGGCAAAGTATCGCAGCGTTCCGGCCACGGCGCCCCAACTGCCACACACGCTCGTCTTTGAAACACGTGCCTCGTGTCCGTCGGCAGTCTGTTCTTCAATCACCAAGTCAAACGGCATGAAACGCGCGAGCAGGTCCGCAAACTTCCGCAGTGTTTCATCGCGCGCCAACGGCAGCGTAGTGGGCAACGCCATACCAACACTGCGATAAATACTCGCCATCGCGAGCGCGGCATCTTCAAGCGATTTCACCAACACGCCTCGGCGCTCCGACCAGAGCGCGATCCGTTCGGCATCGAACATGTGGCGCGAAAGCCCGTACACTTCGCCCACATACCCCGCAGCGCGAAATCCGTCTGCGTACAAATTGTACGAGGTGAGATGATCGCTGCCGCGCACGACGAGCCCTTCGAGATCGCGCGTATCACGCGTCATGCGATGCAACGAATCGATGCCGCTCATCACCGCGAGCAGCGGCATCAACGCATCGTCACCATTCACAATGAGCTCGCCCCACGCACGGTCTACGGGCAACGCCTCGACCGCTTTGCCGTAGGGCGTGAGTCGCCCGTGCTCTATGAGTCCGCGCAGTTCCAACTTCGCGATCGCCTTGCGATACGACACGCGATCCAGCGGTACCGGCAATTCCAGTTCATCCGCGCGAACGCCCAACCCGGCGCAGGTCAGCGCCACGCGTTCCGAATCACCCGCCAACTGAAATTCAGGCGCCGTTGGACGCAGCGCACTGAACTCAATATCGCGATCACTCAGAATGAACACGCGACCGTGCTCCACGCGCCCGTGTACGCGACCCGCCATTTGCAAAATTTCGTTCGACCCCAAGTGCACGCGCGTGAGCACGTTGCGCCCGCGATCAATCACATTGGTAAAACGCGTGTCGTCGATAATGACCGTATCAAGCCCGGGCACGTTGAGCGCGCTCTGCCCTGCGGCCGTCATCGCCAAGAAAAACGGCTTCGGAATTGTCCCTTCGAGAAAGGGCCGAATCACACGAATAGGTTCGCCGCCATGATAATGCGCGGCCGCAATACGCGGATACCGCCGTCGCACCCACTCGGCCGCCTCTTCAACACTCGCGCGCGTCGGCAGAAACATCGCGACGCCACGCTCGGAGCGCGCCAACTTTTGCAAGAACTTGTCGTCGAGAAACATCAACGGCTGCTTGCGCTCCACAACAACCTTGGCAGCCTTTGACGCATCAAACGCATACACTTGCAGCACGTCTGCGCTGTGCAGATAGTGCGCGTAAAACGTCGGATCAACCGTGGCCGATAACCAAATAAATCGGCAACCAACCCGTTTTCCCAACGACAAACAGAGTTCCAGCTCGGCGCTCGTCTGATGTATTTCGTCGACAATCAATGTGTCGTGCGCATCAATGTCGCCGTCCTGAAACCAGCGGCGCGCAATGCCGGTGGTCACGATCACCACGTTCCACGATGGGGTCTCTGGCGTCGCTTCGCGTTCGCGATTCACCACACCAACGTGCAATTCCGTCGTTCGTAAAATTGTTTCGGCGATTGGGCGGATCGCGAGCGTCTTGCCGCTGCCGGTGCCGGCAACAATGCCGAAGCCTTTGCCGCTTGCCGCCAGCGAACGAACGTCGGCACCGCGGGTACGCTCGAGATACGTTTCGAGGTGCAAACCCACCGCGAGCTCGATGGTTTCGCATGCCGCGCGCGTCGGCGCGATGACGATGACGCGTCCAGTGGACGGGTTGGCCGCCGCGAATGCTTCGCGGTCCGGCGGCAGATATCGATCGCGGGTTGTGCGCACACCGTAAGTTACATCGGGACCTCCCTCATTCGCGCCGAGCACATGACTGACCAGACTGATGGTGCCGCTTCATGGGTTGTCATCGGGACCTATAACACCGGGCTCGAGGCAGACATGGCGCGACAGCTCCTCGAATCCGAGGACATTCCAGTGCTCGTGCAAAGCAACGCGCCTGGCATTTTTGGGGCCGGATTTCAGGGAGCGGTGACGGGCGGCATCGTGTTACGCGTCCCGAGCCCCGAGTTCGATCGCGCGACGCAAATCGTACACAACGACCCCTAGTATCGGCCTCGACGTGCGCGCAAGGCGACTACTCCACCCGCCACGGTGAATGTTCGGGCCACTTCTTCATCGCCGCTGTCGCCCACGCGGTCGACTTGTCGGCGTGACAGGACGTGCACGCGTTCGGAATCTTGTAGCGATCCGTCATCGTTGGCGTGATAAAACGAAATGTGTGTGCGCGAACAAACGTGCCGGGCACACCTTCCGTTGCAACCTTGGGCATGTGACAGCTAATACAGGCGCTTCCAGTGCTGCCGACCTTGTGATGCGTGTGCGCCTCCAACGTTGGCGTCGCCGGCCCGTTCGCGGACATCGGTGCGTGACACCCGATGCACAGCTCATCGGCCGGTTTGCGCAACTGCGCGTAATTCGGCGTGCCGTGCGAATCGTGACACGTGAAACACGTGACCCCGTGCTTGTACATCTGACTCTGCACAAAATCATTCCCTTGCATGCGATTCTTGTGCGCCGTACCGTCGGGAAAGTGCGTAAATGACGTTTCGCCCAACGTCGGTTGCTCAAGCGACCATACGTCTGCCAATGAACGCCCCACCGTATAACCCACTGGCCAATCGTAATACTGCCCATCGATCGGAATCACGCGCGGACGACCCTGCGAATGGCATTGAATGCAGGTGTCGTTCGCGCCAACAAAATCGAGATGCGTCGGATTGAGAATCGTGGATCGCACGGGATGTGCGATGTGCGCGCTTGCTGGCCCATGACACTTCTCGCAGCCAACATTCCACTCTGTGACCGTCTTGGTGCGAATGTCGTAGTTCACGCTGTGACAACCGTCGCACGTTGGCCCCGTCGCGCGATGCATGTTGTCCGGGGGGTAATACGCGGTCCACCAGTCGCCGGTCTTCGGCACGTTATATGGGCGCCACGTCTTGTTCGCGATGTCCCACTGTGCGGCCAGCGGATACAGATCGTCGCCCACCTTTGTGAAGTAGCGCTGCTTCCAAATGCTTCCGTATACCAGAGCGACCTGTTCCTTGGCAAATGGCGCGACTTTGTTGGTGGCCAAGTCCGGAATTATCGCCTCGGGATGCTCGCGCGGATCGCGCACGACATTCGCCATCGGCGTTTTTTTCCACCGCTTGTAAATCTCGGCGTGGCACTTGGCGCATGAGCCTGATCCGACGTACGTCGCCGACGCAACCGCGCTCGCAACCTGCGCGTTCTCTGCCGGCGCGTTCTCGCGGATGCTGCGAACATAGAGGAGCAACTTCCAACTTTCCGCGTTGACGCCGCGTTGTGCGTTGTCGGTCGCAGGCATGCCCGTGTGCTGCACACCATGCTCGATAAAGTAATGCAGCTGGCCGTCTGTCAGCTGCTGGGTGCGAGCAACGCGCAAATTCGACGCGCGCGGATACTGATTGCGGCCGACTTTCCCATTGCCGTCACCCTCACCGCCATGGCACGTCGCACAGCGCGCGACATACAAGTCGCGCCCTTCGGCAACAAGCGCCGAAGTCGATCGCAGCGGATTCTGTTCGTTGCGAGCCGCGCGAGGCATCGCGAAATCGCGCAGCGCTCGTGCAACGACCGTTTCGATGGCCGTCGGAGTCGCTGAGGCCGAGAAGCCGCGGACGATGACGGCGCCAGTACCAAGCAGCGCCAAGACGAGTAGCGCCACGCCACCACGCCACCAGGGGGTCCACGACCTCATGTCTGCTCCGCTGACTTGGTTGAGCCCACGACCACCGACGCGGCGCCTACTGGCGTTCATGAGTGGCGCACCGGCTCTAACTTACAACGAGGGTTTCCTTACAGTGTCGCGGTGCGTCGGGCCATCGCTGACACCGGCGGCGTAACACGACCGCATGAAGTGGAGGCGCGTGTGTCCGTAGAGCATCAACGCTGTCCGTGGCCGACCAGGCCGCTCGACATCGCGTATCACGACGTCGAGTGGGGAGTGCCGGTGCACGATGATCACGTCCGCTTTGAGTTTCTCACGCTCGAAGGCGCACAGGCGGGCTTGAGCTGGTCGACCGTCCTCGCGCGTCGCGAGCATTATCGGCGCGCGTTCGCTGATTGGGACATCGAACGTGTCGCGCACTTCACGCCGCGCATCATCGAACGATTGGTCGTCGACGAGGGATTGATTCGTCATCGCGGCAAAATCGAAAGCACCGTCAGTAACGCGAAAGCCATGCTGCGCGTGCAGCACGAGTTTGGCAGCTTTGACACGTACGTCTGGCGCTTTGTCGGCGGCACGCCGCGGGTGAATCATTTCGAATCGATGAAGCATGTGCCCGCGCGAACCGCGCAGTCCGAAGCGATGAGCACAGATCTGCTCGCGCGTGGATTCAAGTTTGTCGGCGCGACGATCTGCTACGCGTACATGCAGGCGACGGGCATGGTGAACGATCATCTCGTCAGCTGCCCGCGGCATCACGAGTGCGCCGAGTTGACATGAACAACGATTCGCAGCCACCGCGCGAGAAGCCTTCGCGTGAGACGCCTTCGCAGGTGAAGCCGTCGCACGCGACGCCTCCACGCGGGATCGCCCGCGTGTGGCGCGCCATTGGTCCCGGTGTCATTAGTGGCGCAGCGGACGACGACCCATCAGGGATAGCGACCTACTCCGTCGCCGGCGCGCAATTTGGCACCGCACTCTTGTGGACCTCACTGCTCACGTGGCCACTGATGACCGCCGTGCAGTCGATGTGTGCGCGTATCGGCATGGTGACGGGGCGCGGCCTCATGAGTGCGTTGCGACAAAAATTTCCGCGACCGGTGCTTATTGTCGCTGCTGTTGCGCTGTTTGCCGCTAACACG
>JANXUN010000430.1 GCA_025356185.1 Gemmatimonadaceae bacterium | reverse complement strand
GTCCGCGGCGCGCATTTCGGCCGCCCACTCGCGATTGCGTCGAAAGAGTTCTAAGTACGTTTGCATGATCAGTGCTTGTGGGTCGGAGTCGTGGGTAGTCGGGAATACCAACTGGTAATCAATATCGCGTAACAGCCCCCCGCAGCATTTCGCATCCGACCACCGCTGTCAAGCTCGGACGACTACGCGAGTCCGAGTGCGAGTTGAACTGACGCATGACGAACCGTGCCCCCGTCTGCACCGATCGACACACTTGGCGTCGACTGTGAGGCAGCCCACAGCGCATCGCGTCGCCACCCTGCGCGACGCAGCGCATCGCGCGTGCGCTGCAGTGCAGCGTCCGGTGTGTTGTTCGTCTCGCTCAAGTGGACGAGCATCACACCGCGAAGCGCTCGGTGCGCAGCGCCGGCGACGAGCGCGGCCGCCGCGCCATTCGAAAGGTGTCCAAGCGCGCCGCCGATGCGCTGTTTGAGTTGCCACGGATACGGACCGCGCGCCAACATCTGCTCGTCGTGATTCGATTCGACAACCAAGAGATCGCATCGCGCGATTGCGTCAGGGAGCGAATGGGGAACATGTCCGAGGTCCATTGCGATCGCGACCCGCGCGCCGCTCGCGCGATCCGTCAGGACGAGTGCAGCACAGGCGCGCGCATCGTGCGGTACGGCGACGCATTGGACATCGAATCCCGATACGATCGTGCTCGCGTCAAACGACAGCGTGGTACGGTGGATGGGTGCACCATCCGCTTCCCCTGCCAGCGCCTGGTGTGTTGGGGCGACTGCGCACACCGGCCATTGCCACTTACGACTCGCGGCCATGGCGCCGCACGCATGATCGGTATGCTCGTGGGTTAAGAGCACCGCGCTGATCTGTTCGGGGCGGCGATCCGCCAACGCAAATCGACGGGCCAGTGTGCGCGGGCCGAATCCGACGTCCACGAGGACGCTGCCTTCACGTCCATCGACAACAATGGCGTTCCCCTTGCTCCCGCTTCCCAACACAGTCACGCGCAGCACAGCGAGGCAGGGAGGGAAGGAGGGTGATGCCGGGCCGCGCTAGCGCGAGGGCCACCGCGATTCGCTCAGCGCATGAGCGATGATCGAATCAATATATCGTCGATGTCGCGCCGTCACGCTCACCTGTCGACGGGCCATCATGCGCGAGGCAGTCTCGATAAACTTTTCGGCGTCAAACGTTGCATACGGCGCGTGTGAACCCCAGGACAGGGGCGCCACGGCCTTGGGCGGCATGCGATCCATGACATTTGCACCAAAGCCCAACACGCATCCAGTCGTGAGCTTCAGTCCGATGCCTGTCTTGACGTGGTCCCCGAAAAACGTCCCCGCAAACTGGAGCCCCGTGTCTCGAACGCCATCGGGAGTCCACATCGATACCGTGCCGTACGTATTCTTCAAATTGCTGGTAATTGTCCCTGCTCCGAGATTGACCCAACGCCCCAAAATCGAATGACCCACAAATCCGTCATGCCCTTTGTTGGCGTGGCCGATCAATACCGATGCAGAAAGTTCTCCGTGCACGCGGCAGTGATCACCAATCGACGATGCAGCAATGCGATCGGTCGTGACGGTTGAGTTCATGCCGATGTAGCATGGTCCAACAACACGCGTGAACGCCTGCACGGTGCTGCCTCGGCGCACGAGTACGGGTCCCGCGGATGTATCAAAAACCGTCATCGGCTCAATCGTAGCGTGCGCTTCGACGTAGACGGGCGCATCACCAACGATATGCACGTGGTCCGGCGCTGCCGTCGACGTGCACACGGACACATCGTACAAGTGAGCAAGAAACGGGATGTCATCGCACAGCTGCGCGCTGAGATGGCGAACAATGTCCCAAGTGTGATGCAACCAGACGCCTTCGATCGTCACGCCCGAAACAGTTGACGCAGTCAGCGAATTCCACGATCGAACACCGTTTGTCAGATCGGCCGCGTCAATCGCCTCGGAGAGGCGAATTGCCGCGATGTCACTGCCGATACGCAGCGTGTTGGCAGTGTCCGCGTGCGCGCGATGACTCCGTGCGAACGACAGCGCGGGCAACGCACGCGAGTTCACGACCCACGTACCGGCGCGTAGCAATCCCGTGGCCATCGGCGGCGCGTCAAACTCGGTAAAGTGCGCAAGGTGTGGTGTGGAAACGACAGCGTCGATCGACGCATCAAACCAATGTGCCCACCGCTCACGAATGAGCATCGCCCCAGCGGTGACCTCGCCGAGTGGACGCGAACTCGCGAACGGTTCGAAGTTGCGCGCGATCGCGTCATCGAAGAGGACGATCACGGGCCGCGACGCTCCACGGGAAGCACATCGAGCAGTGATTTGAGGTCGGCGGCTTTCTCGCGCGTTGTGACCATCACCAATCCCTGGCGCGCCACGACGACCAGATCATCCACTCCGTACAGCACCACGGTCGACGACTCGGCGTGGATAACGTTGTTGTGCGCATGATGCGTGAACACATCACCGTGGGACGCGTTGCCGGATGCATCGTGCGTGCGCACGCGATGAAGCGCGGCCCAGGTGCCGACGTCATCCCAACCAAAGCGGCCGGGAATCACAAGCACGTGCGCGCTGCGCTCGAGTACACCGACATCAATGGCGATTGATTTCACCTGTGCGAAAAATGCATCGAGGTCGTCGCCCGCCGCGTCGAGCGCAGGCTGAACTTCTGGAGTGTGTACTTTGATCTCGTCCAACAAATCGCCCACACGCCACGCAAAGATTCCCGAGTTCCAAAAAAATCCATCAGCGACCATCTCTGCGGCCCGGACGCGATCTGGCTTTTCCACGAAACGTCCCACACGTCGCACATCACCAAAGAGCACCTCGCCCGGCTGGATATATCCGAAACCAGGATCCGGTCGGCTCGGAACAATGCCGACGGTGACGAGCGCGTGCTCGCTTGTTGCGAGATCCCCAGCTTCGGTGAGCGTCCTACGAAAACCTTCCACGTCGCCGATCGCCCAATCGGCGTGCACGCACACCATCACCGATTCCGGACCGGTCCGCGCGCGAATTATGCGTGCGGCCCAGGCGAGCGCGGCGCACGTTCCCGCCGGACGCGGTTCCGCGATCACATTCTCCGACGGTAGCTTGGGCTCCAGTGCTAGGATCGCGTCCACCAACGACGCGTTGGTCAGAATGAGCGTCCGCTCAAGCGGTGCGAGAGGGAGCAGTCGATCCAACGTGTCGCGCAGCATCGGCGCGGACGAAATCAGCGGCAGCAGCTGTTTGGGCCGTTCGGGCGTAGAGAGCGGCCAAAACCTCGAACCAACGCCTCCAGCGAGGATCACATTCCAGCGGTTCATGCGAGCGGAAAGAGGGGGCGAAACATCGGTCACGCCGACGAAGAAATTGGACGCACAGCGCTACTAAGAAAGAGACGTCGCGCCCCCGATCAATGTCACGATGCGATCAAACAGTCGCCGAGGACTGAACGGCTTGGTCATGACCGCAGCGACTCCGAGCGACTCTGCAGAGCGAATCTGTGCGTCTTGACCTGCAGCCGTCAGGATGATGCACGGAATATGCTTCCACTTCGCATCAGCCCGCATTACCGCGAGTATCTCAAGTCCGTGCATGCCTGGCAGCATGAGATCGAGTACCACTAACGCGATTGCTGGAAATGCGGCAAGCGCGCTAAACGCCTCTGACGCGTCCCCCGCGAGCGTCACCTCAAACGGACCCTGCTCAAGTCGTGTGCGAACAATGAGCCCGATATGCGGCTCGTCATCCACCACCAAGATGTGCGCTCGCTCGCCGCGTGATGGCGGCGTCGCGGCGGTCAGACGAGTGCCGCGATCTGAGCGCGGTGTCGGCGCAAGTCGAAGAGCAGCGAGGAGAGATTCGCGGTCGGTCGGAGTAACACCAAAAGCAATGCGTCAGGTGATACCGACGTCACCACGGCCATCCCCGCGCTGTACTCGAGTACCATGAGACCGAAGTCGCCGCGCGCAGAGGTTCGACCCATGTCGATCGCGGACGCGACCATCGGGGGCACGTGGGCGGCCAGTCCTTCTGGATCGAGCGCGTGCTCAGAGGCGCCGTCAATGAGCAACCCATCGCGACCGAGAACAATCGCAGCGTCAATCCCTTCTCGCCGCCGCAGCGCGTCTACCAAATCTCCGATGGTCGCCATAAGGGAACGCTGCGCGACTTACGGGGTGAAGTCAAGCAGCCGAACCGCTTGCCCCAACATGAGTTGGGCGGTAACCTCCAACCTCGCTTCTGCCATGGGGAATACCCGTTTGACTCGCATGTTTGGCGCGCTGCTTTTCGCTCGGCGCACCGTTGCTCCGCTACTGCTGACTGCCAGCGCCCTTCTGTCGGCGTGTGGGAGCTCGAATCCGTTTCGCTCCGCCGCGGCGTACGAAAATATTGATCGTGCCTACACGTTGTACGCGCTGACGGGCACCTCGTCGGCGTTGCCAGCCGGCTACCAGTTCACGACCGAATCCATCGTGCGCCCTCAGGTTCTGAACACGGGCTCTCTCAATTTTGACGTGGCCATCGATCTCGATGCGTCCGGCAATGCGGTGATCTCGACCGCGAAAAAGCTCGTTCCCGCGCCACCATCGCCGCCGGCGAGCATCGGAATGCTCAAGTTGACGGCCGTCTACGACCAGTTAACTCTGGCGCCTGACAAAGGCTACGTGAGCGACAGTACGGTGACGCTCAAAGTCGGTGAAGCCGTCTTGATTCGCATCATTGGCTCCGGATGCGTCTACGGCGAGCCGTTCTATGCAAAGATGTCGATCGACGAGATTGATAAGACACAGCGCAAGATTTCTGTGCGATCTCTCGTCAATCGAAATTGCGGTTATCGCTCGCTCGTTGCTGGCGTGCCGACCGACTGACGCAGTGCCGCGCGACGCGTCGTCGCGTTTGCTTCGTTCATCCGACACCTGGTTTCTTCTTATGCACGATATTCGCCTGCTGCGCGATCAGCTGGACGTATTGCGCGACGGCATGCGTCGACGCGGAAAGCTCGGCGAGTTTGCGCCACTGCTCGATCGAGCGGAATCGTTAGAGCGTGAGCGGCGCGCGGCCATCACTGATCTTGAAGGACAGCAAGCGCGACGGAACCAGCTCTCGCAAGAGGTTGCCCAACGTCGGAAAGCCGGTGACGACGCCACCGCATTGATGGCTGAAGGACGTGCAATCGGTGACGAGATCACCGCGCTCGAGTCACGCCGCGCCGGGGCCGAGGCTGCGGTGGCGCAACTGATGTACGAGTTGCCGAATATCACGCTTGCCGATGTACCGGAAGGCGGTGAAGAGGCTAATACCATTGTTCGTAGTTGGGGAACACCGCGCACGGACGGCGCGTCGCTCAAACCGCACTGGGAGATCGGCGAAGCACTCGGCATCCTCGATTTGCCGCGTGGGGCAAAGATTAGCGGCTCGGGGTTTATCGTCTATCGCGGTCTCGGCGCCCGACTTGTGCGGGCGCTGATGAACATGATGCTCGATACGCACACCGACGAACACGGGTACGAAGAGTGCTGGGTGCCGCTGGTTGTTAATCGCGCGTCGATGACCGGTACGGCGCAATTGCCCAAGTTCGAAGACGACATGTACGCGTTGCGCGACGAAGATCTGTTTTTGATACCGACTGCTGAAGTTCCGGTCACGAACTTGTATCGCGACGAGATTTTGGAGGCGTCAGAGCTGCCAAAGCGATTGTGTGCGTACAGCGCGTGCTTCCGACGGGAAGCGGGGTCGGCGGGGAAGGATACGCGCGGTCTGTTGCGCGTCCATGAATTCGACAAAGTCGAACTGGTTCGCTACGCGACGCCTGAATCAGCGTTGCAAGAACTGGAGCTGCTTACCTCGCAAGCCGAAGTCATCTTGCAACGACTCGGCTTGCCCTATCGCGTGGTCTTGCTGGCCGCCGGCGATACAGGATTCGCGAGTGCAAAAACGTACGATCTTGAAGTGTTCGCACCGGGCGTCGGCAAGTGGTTAGAAGTCTCGAGCTGCAGCCTGTTTACAGACTTTCAGGCACGCCGCGCGAATATTCGCTATCGACCGGCGCCTGGTGAAAAACCGCGTTTTGTGCACACTCTCAACGGGTCTGCACTGGCGTTCTCACGGATTATTGCAAGCCTGTTCGAGCATTGGCAGCAGCCCGATGGTTCGGTCGTGATTCCCGATGCGTTACAGCCGCACTTTGGTCGTCGTGAGTTGCGATGATCCCGGTCACCTGACGTAAACGTTCGCGCACCCATGCGCCGTCGACGTTGGCCCGTGGTGCTCGTCGTGCTCGGCGTACTCGCGCTGCTCGCGTGGTACGTCGGATATACGCAGCACGTGGTGAAGGAGCTGCGGCGCGCATCGGCGTCGCAAGGGCGCATGTATTCGCGCATTTATCGCGCGTTGTACGACACCAGCACCACTGGCGACGCGTATGTGCCGGCGCTGTTGGACCTGAACGACGAAGTGATTCAATCGGGATTGCCAATTATTATAACGGACGCCGACGGACGCATTTCGCTGGCGACCAATCTGCCCAAGGATGCCGCGCTCGACACACTGGCGTTCATGAAAGCGATGGATCAGCGCAATCCGCCAATTTTGCAGCCGCGAGTGGGAGCGGTGCACTACGGCGACAGTCCTATCGTTGAAGGACTGCGCGTCATTCCGATTTTGCAAGCGATCGCGATTGCGATTCTTGTTGGCTTCGGATTGTATGCATTGATCGAGCGCGGACGTGCCGATCGCGAAAAAGTCTGGGCAGGGATGGCGCGTGAGGCTGCGCATCAACTTGGCACACCTCTTTCTGCGATTGCGGGCTGGGTGGAACTGCTTCGCGATGAAGCGACCACTGCGACGGCGCATCGTGCTGTCGAGGCGATGGGGCAGGACTTAACGCGACTGGAACGCGTGTCGCACCGATTCGAGCGGATTGGTCGACCGCCACGAGACGAAGCCGTTGACTGTGCCGCACTGGTCGATCGTCTCGCTGAATACTTCGCGGCACGCGCGCCGACACTCGCCCGGCACGTTCGCATCATCAGTTACCACGCACCCGGCGCGCTTCCCGCGCGAGGTGATGTCGTACTGTTGGAGTGGGTGCTTGAGGTCCTCATCAAGAACGCGATGGACGCGTTGGCGGGGCGCGACGGATTGATCACAGTGTCCGCCTCTCCGATGCCCGAAGGTGGAGTGAGGATTCGCGTGGCCGACGACGGTCCTGGCGTCCCACGCGCACTTCGCAAACGAATCTTCGATGCGGGATTCACCACCAAAGATCGAGGGTGGGGAATCGGCCTGTCGCTTGCACGACGTATTGCCGAAGAAAATCATGGTGGTCGATTGGTGCTCTCCGACGTTGATCGGGGCGCAGCGTTCGACGTTATCTTGCCGGGATGACCACCACAGGCTGGACCGGCTCTCTATTTGACGCGGCACCATCAATCAACATCGTCGACATGCAACGCGTGCTGAACGACGCGCAGCGCGAAGCGGTCGCGCACGATGATGGACCGATGCTCGTGCTGGCCGGTGCCGGTTCTGGAAAGACGAAGGTGCTGACGACGCGAATCGCTCGACTGATCGCGCAGCGAAACGTCGCACCGCATGAAATTCTCGCGGTCACGTTTACGAACAAGGCCGCGGGCGAGATGCGTGCGCGCATTACGTCGCTGTTGGGACACGAACCAAAAGGCATGTGGTGCGGCACGTTTCACGCACTCGGTGCGCGTTTGCTGCGAGGCGTCGCCCCACTGGTCGGGCGTGAAGCTAATTTTACAATTTACGACGAAGATGATGCGCTGGCCGCGTGTAAGCGGGTGATGGAGCGGCGGAATGTCAGCGCCAAACAGTGGAATCCGAGCGCCGTGTTGCACGCCATCTCGGATGCGAAAAATGCGCTGGTGTCGGCCAGCGAGTACGCCGCGACAGCGCGCGATCCTTTTTCGCAAGCTGTTGCAGGTATCTACGCCGATCTCGAGAGCGCGCTCGAACGTGCGAACGCGGTCACGTTCGACGATTTGCTTGTGCTGCCGGTGCGTGCGCTCGAACGTGATGCGACGCTGCGCGCGCACTATCAACGACGTTTTCGGTACATCTTGGTTGATGAGTATCAGGACACCAACGCCGCGCAGTATCGCTTTGTCGCGCTCATGGGTGGCGGTTCGAACAATGTGATGGTCGTTGGCGACGACGATCAATCGATTTACGGCTGGCGTGGCGCCGACATTCGCAACATTCTCGACTTTGAGCGCGGATTTCCCGGTGCGCGCGTGGTACGCCTCGAAGAGAATTATCGTTCGACACCTAACGTCCTTGCCCTCGCCAACGCGGTTATCGCCGAAAACACTGAGAGGCGCGGCAAGACGCTGCGCGCCACGAGGCCGGCTGGCGAACCGGTGACACTTATCGAAACGCTCGATGAACGCGATGAAGCAGAAACAATCGCGGAGATCGTGCGTAATCGCACTGCACGCGACAACTTTGCGCGGCGCGACTGCGCCGTCCTGTATCGCACAAATGCCCAGAGTCGCGCGCTCGAAGACGCGTTTCGGCGTTGGTCGATTCCATATCGACTCATTGGAGCGGTACGCTTTTACGATCGGCGCGAAATTCGCGACCTCATGGCGTATCTCAAGCTTATCGCGAATCCTGCGGATGATGAAGCGTTTCGGCGAGCAGTGAACGCGCCCAAGCGTGGACTCGGCGATGCAACCATCGGCCTGATCGCCGAGCACGCTGCTCGCGCGGGTCAGTCGATGTTTGCGACCGCAGAACGCGCGTCTGCGATCGGCGAATTGCGTCCCGCCGCGCGCTCGGCGCTCGAGGAGTTTGTCGTGCTCGTGACGCGACTGCGGCAGCAAGCGGTCGATGCCTCGGTCGATGAGCTGTTGCGCGCCCTTGTCGAGCAGATCCGTTACGTCGATCACCTGCGTTCCGAAGGACCGGAAGGCGTCGAACGTATCGAGAATGTTCGCGAAATGATCGCTGGCGCGGCCGAAGTCGTTGCTGACGACGGCGGCGAAGTCGGATTGACGCCACTCGATCATTTCCTGCAAAAGGCAACACTTGTCGCCGGCGTAGACAAACTCGATCCCGACGCTGACGCCGTAACCATGATGACAATGCATAATGCGAAGGGGCTCGAGTTTCCGCTGGTCTTTGTGTCAGGCCTCGAAGATGGACTCTTTCCGCTCGCACGCGCCGCAGAAGATCCGGCGCAACTTGAAGAAGAACGTCGTCTCTTTTACGTTGGCATCACGCGCGCTGAGAAAAAGCTGTACCTCACATGCGCGGAGCAGCGCCGTCGCAACGGCGAGTTGATGTTTTCCATGCCATCGCGGTTTTTACGCGCGATCACCGCGTCATTGGCCGAACGGCAACAATCCGTGCGCGCCCGAGCCGAGGGGCGTCGTGCATCGCAAGGCACAGGACATTCACCAAGCGACGATAACTGGGGATGGAGTAGCTATAACCGCAGTGCCGGCGGTGAGCCGCGCCGCGCCGTCGGACCGTACGGCAGCGCCACATTTCGCGGTGGCGCGGCCTCGCGTGACGGCGAAGTGCCATTTGGTAAGGCTGCGGTGCAGTGGAGCGATCGACGCGCGAACCTTACGCGCCACGAACCAGAAGATGAATCGCAAGACGCGCCAATGTTTGCCGTCGGCGAACGGGTGCGTCACGCGAAATTTGGTAGCGGTACGATCGCTGAGCTCACCGGCGGCGGACGCGATATGAAGGTCCGCATCGATTTTGACGACGAAGAGATCGGACGTAAAACGCTCGTGGTAGCACAGGCGAAACTCGAACGCGGGTGGGAGTAGATGAGTATTGCAGAGTCGGATGTGCGGCACATTGCTTCACTCGCGCGCGTCGGTCTGCACGAAAGTGAAATTCCAACACTCGTCTCGCAGTTGAACGGCATTCTGAGACACATGGACGTGCTGCAGACGGTGATCATACCGTTGGATCTCTCCGAAGACCCTTCGCAGGTGCCCATGCCGCTTCGTGCGGATGACGCCGGAGCGATCGCGCTTGAACGCACGCGCGAATCGTTCGCGCCTGCGATGCGCGAGGGATTCTTCCTTGTGCCGCGTCTTGCGACACACGATACGCAGTCGTCCGCATGAGCGCGCGTGTTGAGGGAGAGTCGATGAATGCTGACACGCTACTCGACGCGGGTGTTGTCGCGATTCGAGATGCCGTCTTTGCCGGTCGCGTCTCGAGTGCAGAGATGATGGACGCGTCGCGCGCGCGAATCACTAGCTGCAACGCCGGGCGAGACGGACTTAACGCCGTGATCGCCGTTGATG
>JANXUN010000428.1 GCA_025356185.1 Gemmatimonadaceae bacterium | reverse complement strand
CACGCGTCTCGTCGATGTGGGCGCGGGCACCGAAGCCGAACTTACGCGTCAGGATATCAAGGGCGCGATCGTGCTCGTTGTTGATGGCAATACGCGTGTGGCGTATCCGCGTGCACTGGCGTTGGGAGCGGCCGGTGTGCTCGCTACGCAAAAGTTGCCCGCGTATAATCAGCAGTCAAAAAACACGACGGCGATTCAGTTCACGTCGGTACCGAACGATTCGGTGCATCGCGGATTCACCATTTTTGTTTCGTCAGCCGCACGTGACTCGCTCAAAGCAGCGTTAGCGACGGGCCCCGTTACCGTGCGCGCAGTCGTGAAAGCGCGCCTCGAGACGCGCCCCGAACGCACAGTGGTTGCAGAGATTCGCGGTGCCGTGCGTCCGGCAGAGCGCTTTGTGTATTCGGCACACGTGCAAGAGCCCGGTGCGAACGACAATGCATCGGGCGTGGGATTGCTGGCAGAAATGGCGCGTGCTGCGGCAGCGATGTTCAAAACGGGTCAGATCAATCCCGCCCGCACGATGACGTTTTTATGGGGCGATGAAATTCGCTCGACTGATCGCTTTATCAAAGAAGACAGTGTGCGTCGCACCGGCATCAAGTGGGGCATGTCGCTGGATATGGTTGGCGAAAACACCGCACTCACCGGCGGCACGTTTTTGATTGAAAAGATGCCCGACCCGTCGGCGGTGTGGGTGCGCGGTGACGATCAACACAGCGAATGGGGTGCTCGTCCTATCAAAGCCGACGAGATACGCGCGTACTGGTACAACGATTTTGTGCGGCAACGCTGCCTTGATCGCGCGGCGACGACGGGGTGGGTTGTGAAGTCGAACCCGTTTGAGGGTGGCAGCGATCACACGCCGTTTCTCACCGCAAAAATTCCCGCGGTGTTGTTATGGCATTTCACCGATCAGCACTATCACACCGACCTCGATCGCCTCAACATGGTCAGCGCGACGACGCTCGCAAATGTTGGCAATTGCGCGCTGAGCACTGGTCTGCTGCTCACCAACGGTTCGCCAATGATCACGATGGCTGCACTCACCGAACTCACCGACGTCGCGGAACGCGAACTGCGCACACAGAGCGATTTGTCGGCGAAGGCCATTCAATCGGGTTCAACGGCCGCCGCCGAACGCGTCATTCTCGAAACGTGGCGCGATTACTTCGTTGCCGCGCTCGCCAAAATCAACGACATCGCGCTAACCGGTACGGCACCCGCTCGTGCCATCACCGCTGCACAAACCCGCGTGCGCTCCACCGCCGCCGCGTTACTCGCGAAACTCGGCAGTTAGTCTCTCGTCTCCCGTCTCCCTTCTCCCGTCTACCTTCTCCCGTCTACCCTCAGCGCCTGTCTTAACAAAGTGCTCTGCCCCACCCACGTCTCCATCTGCAACAGCCGGCGCGTGGTCGCACCGATCCACACCGTCGACTCGGTGCCGCGAGATAACTGAAACTGCACGATGTATGCCGTCTCACCGTACAACGTCGTCGTGCCGGTCACCCGCACGATGTAGTCGTGCGGGCCAGTCTCCACATCGTACACGCGAAACACCGCGGCGAAGTTGGGCGCGAGCGGCATGGCCCGGACAATCAAATCCCAATTGCCCGAATCAAACGCCGGATACGACAACGTCGTGTCCAGGGCAACGCCCGACGAACCGATAGGTCCGATCACCCCACGGATGCGCATCCCTGAAAAGTCGATGCGCAACACGCGCTGAGGTTGTGAAGAGCGATGCTGTTTGGGTGCGAGAGACTTCGCATCGGTGAGCGTCGAATCGACGAGCGTCGCGGTGCCACGCTTGACTAACATGATGCGACGCAGCATGCGCGACGCGCCTTCCCCTTCACGGGTCGTCATGTCGACGATGGTGCCGACGGGGATTTCGTCCCCGTCCCGGTAGCCAGTGAGTGTATACGTCAGTGTGTCGACACGAATGCTGTCGGCACGCAATGCGGTATCCGCTGGTGCGATCCGTCGCGAGGGTGGTGCCAACGGCGCCACAGGCGGTGCGCCTTGCGCAGCGGCGCGCGTTCCCATCGCGCCGAATCCGCCAACCATCACCGCGATCGCGCCGCGGGCACACATCGCGTGCAATCGCTCGCCGCGAAACCAAGTGGTGTCCATCAGCGAAAGTTCGTGCGCCGCAGCGCGGCACACCAGCGCAGTCTGCAACCATTCTCCGGAAACTTCGGTCTTATTCGCATGATTGCCCTCCGAATCCGCCTGTTGTGTGCCGCGCTTGCTTGCCTCGTTAGCCAGCCCCTCGTGAAACAGCCGCTCATGGCGCAGGCGACCGCAGACATCATTCGCGGACGCGTCATCGATGATTCGGCACATGTCGTTGCAGGCGCAGCGATCACGATCACTCGTGGGCCCGATCGACTGGTGCAAACGACAACAACCGACGCAACGGGAATTTTCAGCAGTCGCTTTGAACAGGGCACGGGCGACTATCTCGTTCATGTGCTCGCCACCGGATTTGTATCGGCGCGCCGTCGTGTGCAGCGCGCGGATGGCGAACATGAACTGATCGCCGACTTCACACTCGCGCGTGATCTCACTACACTCGCCGCCGTCAAAGTCACGGCGGACAAACCGGTGCGCGCGAGCAATAACGTCTCCGCATTTAGTCCGGAGACGGGCGCCAGCGAAGCGTGGTCAAATGGTGTCGCTGGACGCGTGACGCCTAGCGGCGCGGGTGATGCCAACGCCATCGCAGCCACCATGCCCGGCGTCACCATTACGCCAAGCGGCGTTTCAATGCTGGGCTCTGCGAGTTCGTCCAACCTCGTCACGTTGAACGGCGTCGCGATGCCGGGCGGCACGCTGCCGCGTGCGGCGCGACTCGAAACGCGTGTCACCGGAGCAACGTTTGATCCGACGCGCGGCGGGTTTTCTGGTGCGAATATCGACAACCGCCTGAGCGCAGGCGGTCGGGACTTTCAGCGTCGCAACGGCTTCTTCACCTTTGATGCACCGCAGCTGCAGGCGACAGATGCGGTCGGACGTTCACTCGGCCTGCTGAATTCTGGATTTCGCGGCAGCGTCGGCGCCGACGGTGAAATCATTCGCGAAACGCTCGTCTACAATCTTGCGCTGGACGTCGGACGCACCACGAGTGATCCGGCGACGCTGTTTTCTGGAGACGCGGACGCGCTGCGCCGCGCCGGTGTCGCACCCGACTCGGTTGCGCGCCTGTTGCAAGTTGCCGGTGGACTCGGATTGCCCACCACCGGACTCGGCGCGCCCGAATCACGCGTACACAACAGTATCAGTTGGCTTGGTCGCATCGACTACGTGCGCGATACCCTGCGCACGCTCGCGCTCACCTCGTTTTACTCCGACGCGCGCGACGGTGCACTTGGATACGGCCCGCTCAGCGCGACCGCGAATGGCGCAGCGCAATCCGATCGCAACATGGGGCTGATGTTTTTACACAGCCAATTTGTTGGCGAAGGACACCGTGTACTCACGCAAAATCGCGTGAGTGTTACGCAATCACGCCAACGCGCAACGCCGTATCTCGCAGTACCTGGTGCAACCGTGTTGGTGCGCTCTGCGTCTGACGCCGCCACCAACGACATTGCCACACTGCAGCTCGGTGGAAACCCGTGGCTTGTCACAGACGACGCGCGCTGGACAACTGAAGCGTCGAACGAAACCATCTGGATGGCGCGCGGCAACACACATCGCTTCAAAACACAAGCATGGTTTCGTGGTGACGGTTTACAGCAAGACGCAACGCCCAACGCACTCGGCCAGTACAGCTACAATTCACTCGCCGATCTCGCGAGCAATCGTCCGTCGTCGTACTCGCGCACACTGACGCAACCACAACGTCACGCGACCACGTGGAACGGCGCCCTCGCGCTC
>JANXUN010000376.1 GCA_025356185.1 Gemmatimonadaceae bacterium | reverse complement strand
CGCCGACAGTCTGCGTTATCCGTACACGCAGGCGGACATCGATTTCATGAGCGGCATGATTCATCATCATGCGCAAGCGATCACCATGTCGCGCTGGGCGCCGTCGCATGGCGCGGTCGCGTCGGTGCAGCGACTCACGGCACGCATCATCAATGCGCAGACCGACGAAATCAAACTCATGCAAATGTGGTTGAAGGATCGCAACCAAACGATTCCGACGGTCGATTCGACGGGTGCCGTGACCATGGGCCACAGCATGGCGGGAATGAACATGCCCGGCATGAAGATGGACGCGGCACCGATGATGATGCCGGGAATGCTGTCGGATGCGCAAATGAAAGAACTCAACGCCGCACGCGGTACCGAGTTTGATCGCTTGTTTCTCACGTACATGATGCAACATCATCGCGGCGCCGTGTCGATGGTGCGCACGCTGTTCGAAGCGCGTGGCGCTGGACAAGACGAAATGGTGTTCAAGTTTGCGAACGATGTCGAAGTCGATCAAAGCACCGAAATCAAGCGCATGCTCACCATGATGCTCGAAATGGGATTTGTTCCACCGATGTAAGACGGATGTAGCACCGTTGTGAATCGATGTTCGCGTGACCGATGTGCAGCATGTATGTATGCAGTCTCCCACCCTCCGAGGAATCTCCATGTTTGTATTCCCATCACACCGTCGCGGATTGCAGCTCGCGCTGGTGGTGATCTCCACCACGATTGCCGCGTGTTCACCGGCAAAACCGAAGGTCGCGCCGACGCCGTCCACCGATCCGCGCGTAGGACTCAAGTCGGGTCTCTACAACGCCGCCGAAGCCGTATCGAACATGCACGTGATGGCGCGTGTGACGCCGCCCAAGGTGTTTAACACATCGACGAATTCTGATCTCGCCTTCACGGGCAAGTACGTCATCCAAGGCAACTACAACGGCCCGATCGTGTGGGACATCAGCAATCCGTCCAAGCCGGAGCTCGTGGTCGCATATGAATGCCCCGCGTCGCAAAACGACGTCTCAGTGTACAAAAACCTGATGTTCATGTCGGCTGAAGCCATGAACGGTCGCATCGATTGCAAGCCGGGCGGCGCACCAGGCCCTGTGAACAAAGAACGCATGCGCGGTGTCCGCGTATTTGATATTAGCGACATCAAGAATCCCAAGCTCGTCGCTAACGTGCAGACGTGCCGCGGCTCGCACACGCACACGGTGTTGGAAAGCCCCACCGACAAGAACAACGTGTACATCTATGTGTCGGGCTCCTCGGCTGTTCGTTCGGCCGACGAACTCGCGGGATGCAACAACGACGCGGCGGTGACCGAGGCGAACGCTTCACGTTTGCGTATCGAAATCATCAAGGTGCCACTCAACGATCCGTCCAAAGCGGCGGTCGTGAATCGCGCGAACGTTTTCTCGGGGTTGACGGCAAACCCAACGCACGGACTGTCGGACGCCGACAAGGCCGCAGACGCGCGAGCGATGAACACGGCGCGCGCTGCCGGCTTCACGGTAAAAAACCCGCAGTCGGGTGCGGAAATGGTAGTGAACGGTCGGATGTTGGCCCCGCTCATGGATAGCGTGATGAGATCGCGCGGCGGCACGTCACCCAACGCCGCTGATAGTGCGGCCGTGCGCCCGATGCTGCAGGGGTTGGTGAATCGCATGTTCGCCAATGCACCGACGCAAGCGGCACCCTCCGCGTACAATCCCAGCGCTCCGGTGAGCGAGCGCTCGCAGTGTCACGACATCACCGTCTACCCATCACTCGGCCTTGCCGGTGGTGCATGCGAAGGACACGGACTGCTGTTGGACATCAGCGATCCAATCAATCCGATTCGCTTGGATGCGGTCGCCGATTCCAACTTCGCGTACTGGCACAGCGCGACGTTTAATAACGACGGCACGCAGATGTTGTTCAGCGACGAGTGGGGCGGTGGCGGCGGTCCCAAGTGCCGCGCAGGCGACAAACCCGAATGGGGCGCCGACGCAATCTTCAAGATCGTCAACAAGAAGCTCGTGTTTCAGAGCTATTACAAGTTGCCCGCGTATCAGACGGAAAACGAAAACTGCGTGGCACACAACGGATCACTCATTCCGATTCCAGGCCGCGACGTGATGGTGCAGTCGTGGTACCAGGGCGGCATCTCAGTGTTCGATTGGACCGATCCCGTGCATCCGAAAGAAATCGCCAGCTTCGATCGCGGTCCCGTCGATTCGACGCGCATGGTGTCGGGTGGTTCGTGGTCGGTCTACTGGTACAACGGCCAGATGATCAGCTCCGAAATCGCACGCGGTATGGACGTCGTCGAACTGACGCCAAGCGAATACATCTCGCAAAACGAAATCGACGCGGCGAAAACGGTGAAGTGGGACCAGCTCAACGCACAGGGTCAACCCAAGATCGCGTGGCCGCCAAGCTTCGCATTGGCAAAAGCATTCACCGATCAGCTCGAGCGCAAAGGCTGCGTGACCAGTGCACGTATCGGTGAAATTCGCGCCGGCATCAACAGCGCCGAAAAGTCATCGGGTGCTGCGCGCAGCGCAGCGCTCACAAAGTTGAGCGCATCAATCGACGCGGATCGCAGCTGCGACTCGAAAAAAATCGATCTGCTTAAGAAGGCGCTGCAGGACTTGATGGGATCGGTGATGTAGTTCGCACCGGCGCGAGCAGTCGTGCATGCCAGCTGTGCGCTGCTGGTTGCTCAAACTGTTCGCTCCACGCACCGACGGTACTGATGGTGGTATCAAAGATCGGCGTCGTCATTGTGACGGCGCCGGTTTGTGCATGTGCGCGAAATGCTGATCGACTGTCGGATACGATGCTGCCGCTCGCGTCGCGCCAAAACACCATGCCGGCGTCGGTGAGCGTCGCGCGCAGCTGCTGTTCCATGTCGGTGAGCACGCGAAAAAGTCCGTCGATCGAACATCCAGATGCGCCGGTGGCCGCTTCGTCGACGGCGATTGCGAGAAACCGATCGTCGCGCCAATCGCGCGCGCACACCAGCGGCGCTCCATGTGCGCGCCAGCGCGCGAGATGCTCGTCGACCGCATGCAAGAGCGCGTCACGCGCGACACCGGTGAGTGGCGCGGTTGCGCCAAACACCCATGCGCGCGCGGTGCGAGGCATCGAACGAAAGTCAGTAATCGGCATCGTGTTGATATGCGAATCAGTCGCGCGTGACAATCATTGCTACGGCGTTTTGCTTGCGCCCGGCAACTGCAGCATCGGCATCGCACCACCCGTCACCTGCGGCATCTGACCGTTCCACCGCTTGGCCATCTCGTACTGAACGAGCGAGCCGGTAATGCTTCGCGACAGCAGCTCGTTCGCCTTCGCCTGTGCCTCGGCTTCTGCCAGAATCGCCTTCGCGTGACCCACCGCCTTGATACTGTCGCCTTGCGCCTGGAACGTGTTTTTCTGCAACTCGTTCTGCGCAGTGAGCGCTTGCTGTTGCATGACATTCTTCAGCGAGATCGCATCCATCACCGCTTTGGGCGCGCGAAACTCGTTGAGCGTAAACTGCCGCACGTTAATTCCGTATGGGTCCAACTTTTTCTGTAGCAACGTTTGCGTGCGATTCACCACCTCAGCTTTTTTCGGTCCGAGAATCGCCGCAATCTCTTCGTTGCCCACCACTTCTTGCAACGACTGACGAATCGCTTGCTTGATGAAGCCGTGCGAGATCGTCGCGACGTCCGTACGAAAGGTCGTGTACAACGCCGGTACCCGTGTGCCGTCCAACTCGAATGACATTGACACATCGAGTGACAACGGCTGGCCTTCGACCGAGTTGACGTTGATCTCGTCGTTGTTCTGCGAACCCTCGGTGGCACTCTGAGAAAGCACCAGCGTCTGCATGAAC
>JANXUN010000370.1 GCA_025356185.1 Gemmatimonadaceae bacterium | reverse complement strand
CCCGATGAAAAATGTCACTCTCACGATTGCCGTCGCCGGGTCCGAAATAGCGCGAGAGTTCGCCGTTCACCATCACGACGTCTTTCGCCATGGTGCAAAACGCGTCTTGAGCCGTTGCATAGGCAAACCCATAGCCCAGGCTCCCCCAATCGGTCGCCTTGACGTGCGGGATGCCGTAGCTCGTCCACCGTATCTGGGCGTCATAGCGCACATGGGAACCGCCTTGCGCGCGTAGAGCGTTCACCGTGGGCAGCTGGCCCACCATGCAAAGACAGATCGCTACGAGGGAGGGGCGGCGCATGGATCCGGCGGCGGGCGTGATCAAATGACTGGCGGCGAGGATCTAACGTACGGATCCGCGCTGGCGCCGGCTACAGGGCATGCGCCCCATTACATTCAATGGTTCGGCCCCAACCAAACCTTTTCCGTTTCATTGTGACTCTGCCGCGCAAGCTGGTCGACACGTTTACCCCCCTGCTCCGAACCCGCGGCGAAGAGTACGTCCGCGCTGGAAACGTCACGATCACACGAACGACGCCTTCGCTGATCGAAGCGCGAGTGCGTGGCTCCTCCACGTACGACGTGCACATTCGCGTGGTCAGTGGTGGGGCGCTCGATATGCATTGCAGTTGTGGCTACGCGCGCGATCACGGCAATTGTAAACACATCTGGTCGGTGCTGATCACTTGCGATCGCGCAGGAACGCTTCCGAACCAACCGGACGAAGCGTATTTGGCCGAAGGTCGATCGCTGCGCGCGGCCGACGAGGCCGCCGAACGCGAGCGTCGCGCGCGCGAAGCCGACGAACGCGCCGCCGCTGATCGCGTGCGCGCCGACGCGTTGCAGGCCATGCAGCAAGCGCGATTGGTGCCCATCATCGAGCAAGCGATCGATCCGCGCCCGTGGGTGCAGCAGCTGCGCGCAATGCGTGCGCGCATGACGCCGTCCAGCGAAGCGCGACGTGACGCGGAGGGGTTCCCTCTGTATACACGCATCGTGTACAGCATCGACGCTGAGCGCAGTGCGGCGCGTGAGCACGGACTCGTTGTAGAAGTCTGCATCGAATCGCAGTCGCGCAAGACCGGCGCATGGGGCGTAACGAAACCGTTCCGACTCACGCGTACGCAGTGGTTGTCTGCGCCAGACCCCGTCGATCGCGAAATCGCGCAACTACTGATGGGCTCCACGACCGAGTTTGATGGCGATGTATCGTCGCGCCCGATGCCGCGTTTCGTGATCGCAGCCGACGCGATCACGATCACGTTGCGTCAAATGTGCGAAACCGGACGATGCCGATTGGGCACAGACGCGACAGCCGAGCTGTCGTGGGACGGAGACGCACCGTGGGAGTTGCGGCTCGCTATCGTGGCCGAGTCATTTGGCGACACCTTTGCGCTCGACGCGTGGCTTGAGCGCGACGGCGTACATCTTGCGCTGACGGACGCGCAGCTGCGCACCGCTGACGGCGTTGTCGTCACGGAGGGTCGCGTGGGACGCATCGTCGACGGTGGCGCGCACGATCTCACGACCTCGCTCGCGCGCGGCGCACTGCGCGGGATTCCGCGCGATGATGCGATGGACTTGTTGCGCGAGTTGTATGCGCTGCCGCAGTTGCCACCGGTTCGCATACCGGACGAGCTTGAGATCGACACCCTCGATGCGGCGCCAACACCAAAGTTGTCGATGCATCGACGCACGATGGCGTCGTGGAACCCACCCGGCTTTGATGCATCGTTGTCATTTAACTACGACGGACTGCACGTCGGTGATGAGTCGTCCAACGCGGGACTTGTGAACGACCTGACGGGTCAAGTGTTACGCCGCGATCGATTGGCTGAATCGCAGTTTGCGCGCCGACTTGAGCTGTTGGGTTTTAAGCGCGATGCCGAATACTCGTCGTCACGCTCGGCGTTACGCATTTCGGAAGCGCGCGGCATGGCAGCCGCTGTTGAGCTAGTACGCGACGGCTGGGACGTCGAGTTTGACGGTCGCGAGATGCGTACCGCGAGTCCACTCACGATGCACGTCAGCAGTGGAATCGACTGGTTCGATGTCGACGCATCGGTTGAATTTGGTGGGACGTCTGCGAAGCTTCCCGAGCTGTTAGCTGCACTGCGTCGCGGCGATCGCACGATAAAGCTGAGCGACAATTCGTTAGGTGTGCTGAACGATGAGTGGCTTGATCGCACGGGATTGCTCGCAGCGGCGGGCACCGTGGTTGACGGTCACCTGCGCTTTGCAGCCAATCAGTTGGGCATTCTCGATGTGTTGTTGAGTGCGCTGCCCGATCCCGATATCGATGCATCGTTCGCACACGCGCGCGCGCAGTTGCAGCACTTTGAAGGCGTACACGCGGCCGACCCGCCAGCGACCTTTCAAGGCACGCTACGTGACTATCAGCGCGAGGGCCTGGGGTGGCTGCATTTTTTGCGTCGGTTTGGGTTTGGTGGCTGTTTGGCCGACGACATGGGCTTGGGCAAGACGGTGCAGCTGTTGGCGTTGCTCGCATCGCGACAAGCGGAGAACGCGGGAACGTCGATGGTCGTTGTCCCGCGTTCGCTCGTGTTTAACTGGGAGCAAGAAGCCGCGCGCTTTACGCCCACGCTCAAGCTGTTAGTGCATCAGGGCGCGGCACGTGACCGTGATACCAAGCGATTCGGCGAGTTCGATCTGGTGCTCACCACGTACGGCGCATTGCGACGTGATGCCGCCATGCTACGCACCTTCGAGTTTGACTACCTCGTGCTTGATGAAGCGCAGGCGATTAAGAACGCGGGCACCGCGTCGGCCAAGGCCGCGCGTCTTGTGCGCGCGAAGCACCGACTGGCAATGAGCGGTACGCCCATTGAAAACAGCATTCGCGAACTGTGGAGCTTGCTCGATTTCTTGAACCCGGGACTGCTCGGCAAGGCGTCAGTGTTTGCGGCGCACTTGCGCCGACTTGATGTCGATGATGTGACCGTTGTCGAGGACATCGGCGCTGATGATGAGGCGGAAAGCGATACGCTGCCTGTCGCGACACCTGCACCCGATAGCGATGAGACGCGTCGCGCATCGCAAGAGCTGCTCTCCCGCGCGGTCCGTCCCTACATCTTGCGCCGCACCAAATTACAAGTAACACCCGAGTTGCCTGAGCGCTTAGAGCAGACGTTACTGGTTGACTTGTCGGCGAAAGAGCGCGCGCGCTACGACGAGCTGCGCGATCATTATCGCACATCGCTGTTGGGACAGATTGGACCGGACGGCGTTGGCAAGCACCGCATGCATGTGCTCGAGGCGTTGCTGCGCTTGCGCCAAGCCGCGTGTCATCCGGCGCTGATCGATCCCTCGCGTCGCGATGAAAGCAGCAGCAAGATCGACCTCTTGCTCTCGCGCGTGAGCGAAGCTGTCGCGGAGTCACACAAAGTTCTCGTGTTCTCGCAGTTCACGAAGTTGCTTTCGCTGGTGCGCGATCGCATGGACGCCGCGGGGATTGCCTACGCGTATCTCGACGGCGACACGACCGATCGTCAGCGCGTGGTCGAGCGTTTTCAAAACGACGCCGACTGTCCGGTGTTCTTGATTTCGCTCAAGGCGGGCGGTGTCGGTCTCAATCTTACGGCGGCCGACTACGTGTACTTGCTGAG
>JANXUN010000363.1 GCA_025356185.1 Gemmatimonadaceae bacterium | reverse complement strand
GCGCACCGGTGACGCAATCGCTCCAGCCAATGCCGCCGTTACCAAGGCGCCATGTCCCGTTGCCGCCGTTCCCACCGTTCCCCACCAACGCGTTCGCAAGATTGCGCAGCTGCGCCGCGCCACCGCCGCCGCCGGTCACGGCGATGTTGCCGCCATTTGCACCATTCTTGTTGGGCTTGAGACCGTTGCCACCGACGCCAGCGATCGCGATTCCCGCTCCCCCATCACCACCACCGCCGAGATCGGTGAGTGGTGCACCAACGGTTGCTGAGGCGGACAAACGCGCGTTCGGTGTGCTTCCACCTTTTCCACCGGTAGCCGATGCCGAACCGCCCGCCTGCGCTGCTGCAGTGGCCGTAGCATCGACGCCGTTCGCTGCCGTCGCGGTGGCAGCTCCACCAGTTCCACCCGAAGGCACTTGTAGCGTCAATGCTCCAGGGTCGATGATAATTCCACTACCGGCGCGCATGTCGATCAATCCAGGGGCACCGCCGACGCCGCCAATCGCCGTGGCACTGGGCGCCGTCGTTCCGCTCGAGTTCGTCGTGGCTGTCGCGTTTGACGATCCGCCGTTTCCGGGCTTGCCACTGCGCACGACATTACCGGCGCCGATGTAACTCAACTGCCCGGTGATGTAGACCTTTATCAGCCCGCCATCACCGCCGTTGCCAGCAGTGACCGTCAAGTTCGACGACGACGTATTGACGCCGTTGCCGCCATCCTGCCCCCACAGCGTCGTACCGCCGGCAAAGATGGCGGTACCGTCCAGAAACATTTTCACCGAATGCCCACTCGTGCCGTTGGTGGGATTCGCACCGCTTGTGCCATTCGCGGCGGGATTCGGACCGGTGGCACCGCCGAAGTACACGACCGTCGCGGCGTTGTCGAAGCGCACCAACGGAATGCCACCGGGTTGTTGCGCGAATGAAAATTTGCGCAGACCCACGGGAGCCACGAGAAACGATGTTTCGCTGAGCGCAGGATTATTGGTGAGCGTGATGTCGCCGGAGCTCGCGATCTGTCCACCAAGCACTCTCAGCTCGCCCGTGGCCGCGATGCGCAGATCGCCGCCAGTACCGGCGGTGCATCCGTTATTCACGCGCCCACTGATTGTGAACGCGGTATCGCTGCCCATGTCGACGCTCACGCAACTACCAACGACGGCGCCTGCGACGGTAATGGGTCCGGTCGCACGCAATGTCAGCGGACCACTCGCGGTCAGCGTCACGCCTGTCGGAACGGTGATGCTGCGATAGTTGAGTGTTCCCGTGAGCGCGGTGTCGCGCGTGAGAATGAGATCTGGTCGCACGACGGTCACGGTTGCGGATCGCGACACCGTGCCGGCGGTGACGAGCACGGTTGTCGTCCCCACCGAGAGCGCGGTCACGACGCCGCTCTGCGATACCGTGGCGACCGTCGGTGCCGAAGACACCCAGACCAACGTGGGTGACGCAATCGCTGCACCATTCGCATCGGCCGCGGTGGCTGCGAACTGCTGCGTGGCATTAATCACGATCGTCGCCGTGGTCGGCGTAATCGTCATGGTCGTTGCAATTTGCACGACGGTGATCTGCATCTGAGCGGATGCGGTCCCGCCCACCAATGTCGCCGTAATCGTCGCGCTACCACTCCCCACGCTGGTCACGAGCCCCGACGCAGAAACGGTCGCGACAGACGCGGCCGACGTGGTCCATGTGAATGTTTTCCCACTCACGGCGGTGCCGGCGGCGTTGCGCGCGGTCGCATTGACTTGTTGCGTCAGCCCGAGGGATGCCAGGGTGACTGTCGATTGATCCAACACAACGCTGGCGACGATGTTGGGATCGGGTGCCGTTGTTTTGTCGCCTCCGCCAGCGCACGCTGTTACCGCAAGCAGTACGAGACTAGCACGCGCGATGCACCACGCTGATCGCAGGAACATGTTAGTTCCTCCACGTCCGGGATACTCAAGTCAATCGGGGGCCCTTCGAGTATACGGCGCGCTCGCCGATCTCGCGAGCGGCGCACTGTCACGGGACCGTCGAGCCCCGGCAAGCACGACGCCGCGTGATGTCGCAGTCGATCGCGCTTACAATCGCCACGCAAACGACCGTCTCCCAAGCGCGGCGAACGCACGTTTCGGATGCGGAGATTGCGCGTACCTCTCCTCCCGAACTGCGCAACATTCCCGATGAATTTTGGCAAAACGCGCGCATCGTCGTGCCGGTATCAAAACAAGCAATTTCGATTCGCCTGGATACCGACGTCATTGAATGGTTTCGTGCGACGGGACCCAAATATCAAACCCGCATCAATGCGGTCCTGCGCAGTTACGTGACTCAGGTCAGCGAACACCAAAAACCCGCGCGCAAGAAGCGCGCGGGTTAGGGTCTCTCCCGCGACTCGTTTTACTACCGCGTCACGTCACGGTTGCAACAACGGCAACACACTGAACGTCTGCGACGGCCCGATCGGTGTGAACGTTGTACCTACCAGCATGCCGATCGACGCGCGATACAATCCTGACGGCACACGCTGCGGCTGACCACCGCGACCCGGTCCGCCGCCAGCACCACCTCCCCCGGCCCCACCAAAACCACCAGGTCCCGCAGTCAGAAAACACGACTGCAACACAGGTGCAGCTGGAGCTGCCGGCGTTACAGCAGGCGTTGTTGCCGGCGTGTTCGCCGCATTCGCACGCGCAGCCGCCGTCGTATCATTACTCACCGCAACCGCCTGCGGATCACCATTCAAATTCCACGTAATCCGCCGCAATCCCGGCGTGCGATCCAACTCGCACCGACGCACCTGCTTGCCGCTGTTATCCGCAATGTTCAACACCAGCTTCGCGCCCGTCGCCAGCGTGTCCTTCACACTATACGTAATCCACGCGCCCACCGGCGGATTGGGCGTATTGAAATTCCCGCTGATCGCTAACGTTCCCGCCGCGCCCGCCGGTGCCAACCCGCCCGGCGTAAATGCATACGCGTGACGCAACGGATACAACCGCGCAGACTCGGCCAACGATTGCGGTGTGATCTCGCGCAACGATGAATAATCATCAAGCACATAAAAGCCGCGGCCAAACGTCGCCATCACCAAATCGCTTTCGCGCTTGTGCAACGTGAGGTCACGCACCTGCGTCACGGGCATGCCGCCCTTGAGTTGCGTGTACTGCTTGCCGCCGTCCACGCTCACAAACACACCAAATTCGGTACCGACAAACAGCAGGTTCTCGTTCACGAAATCCTGCGCGATGGCCCACACGTCATGCTTCGCCGGCAAGTTGCCCGTGATGTTCGTCCACGTGCGACCGCGATCACTGCTCTTGATGATATACGGCGCGTAATTGCCGCGCTGCCAGTCGTTGAACGTGACAAAGACCGTATTGGCATCGCGCGGACTCGCGTGCACATCACTCACGTACGCGAACTTGGGCACGCCGGGAAATGTTTCAATGCGCCGCCAGTTCTTGCCACCGTCTTCGCTCACCTGCACAAGACCATCATCAGTACCAACCCACAGCAATCCTTCAAGCACCGGTGATTCATCAATCGCCACCGCGTTACTCAGTGCCGTCGTGGACGCATTGAGCGCAACCGAACCCCTCGGCCATACCTTGCCCATGATCGCCAGCGAATCGCGATTCAGATTGCGCGACAAATCCGGACTGATTTTGTTCCACGTGTCACCGCGATCATCAGTGCGATACACAAACTGACTCGCGAAGTACATGCGGTCTGCATTGTGCGGACTCATGACAAACGGCGCATCCCAGTTCGTACGATCGCGCACGCGCGGAGTCAACGACGTATCGCGCGCACCACCTGCTGCGGCACCTGCACCACCCGCGCGACCTGCAGCGGCCGTATCAGGCGGAGGCGCGGCACCACTTTCATCACCACCCGTAGACGCTGTCGTCGGACGAATGGCCTGTCCACGCCCGGTGCGCATATCGAAGCGCGACAGTCCGCCGTCCTGACTTTCGCCAAAGAACACATTCTGATCTTCCATGTGACCGCGCGCCTGGAACCCATCGCCACCGACAATGTTGAACCAGTCGCTGTTGCGAATGCCCCACGAGTTGGTCGTGCGCGACGGTCCGCACTGTGAGAAATTGTCCTGCGTGCCACCGCACACATAGTAGAACGGCTTCGCGTTATTAATGCCCACGCGATAGTACTGCGTCACCGGCAACGTCGCATGAAACTTCCACGTGTCACCGGCATCATAGGTTTCGTACAAACCGCCGTCGTTGCCCAGCAGGAAATGGTTTTTGTCGATTGGATCAAACTCAATCACGTGATGATCGACGTGTACGCCTTTGCCTTCCCACAGCGTGTTGGCCCACGTCGCACCACTGTCGATACTCCGCGACAAATTGGTCGCTACTTCGTACATTGTGCCCACGCGATGTGGGTCAAGGAACAACTCGCTGTAATACTGGCCGAGTCCGCT
>JANXUN010000324.1 GCA_025356185.1 Gemmatimonadaceae bacterium | reverse complement strand
GATCAAGACACTGGGGGTTGACCTGGTGCTTCCGGTCTCGAGAATGCCCGACGCACTTTTCGCATATCGCCAGCAGGGCAAGCGCACTACCGAGGCCGACGTTTCTCCCGCGCACCAGCACGAGGCTGATGTAGCGCACCGCTCGCTGCTGGATGCAACAGCCGGCCCATTCGCGGGAATCATTGAATTGCTGCGTACGCAGGCCGCGCATGACTTTACTCACTACAAGCACGGTACCTTGCGCCGCCGTATCGAATTGCGCATGGCACGCGCAGCAATTGCGCACCAAGACATGGCGGCGTATCTGAAGTTGCTGCAGCACGACCGGCAGGAACTCGAACTGCTGGCTCGTGATTTACTCATTAAAGTGACGAGTTTCTTCCGCGATCCGCAGGTGTTCGATCTGCTGGCCGAAAGCATCATCCCCGATTTGGTGCGCAAGCACCCAGCGGGAGAAGCATTGCGAGTCTGGGTGGCCGGGTGCAGTACCGGAGCAGAGGCGTACTCAATTGCCATGTTGTTCTGCGAACAGATCACCCTGCAGCAATTGAAGATTCAATTGCAAATCTTTGCGTCGGATGCGGATACGGAAGCCATGGCCAGTGCACGCGATGGCGTATACCCGGAGGCTGCGGTCGCAGACATATCGCCCGCCCGTCTCACCCGCTTCTTTTCAAAGGAAGCGGCTGGCTATCGCGTCTTGCCCGAGCTTCGGGCTTGTGTGGTATTTACTGTGCAAGACGTCCTGGCCGATGCACCATTTTCGCGGCTGGACATGGTGTCCTGCCGAAACCTGCTGATCGATTTGCGTCCAGAAGCGCAAGCCGCCGTCGTCGCGCGCTTTCACTTTGCGCTGCGGGATGGCGGCATCCTGATGCTGGGCAGCGCCGAGACAATCGAAAAATTCTCCGGACAATTTGATCCCATTTCCAAACCGGCCAAACTCTACCGGCGCATGGGTCCCAGCCGCCCAGGTGAAATGGGATTGTTATCCCGCAATGCCGACCGCATTCGAATGAGCGCCTCGCTGGCGCCGAGTGCGAGTGCGAGTGCGAGTGCGCAGCGTTTGTGTTCCTACGCTGATCTCTGCCGGCGATTGGTCATTGAGAATTACGCTCCCGTGGCGGTCCTGATTAACCGCAAGCTCGAATGTCTGTATTCACTGGGACCCATTGATACCTACCTGAGGGTTGCACCGGGCACACCAATTCACGACGTGTTGGCCATGGCGCGTGAGGGCGTGAAAACGAAACTGCGAGCTGCCATCACGCGCGCGTTCCGGGATAACATGCGCGTTGACGTCGACGGTCTTACGACAATCCAAAATGGAAAACGTAATCGGTTCAGATTGTCGGTACAGCCGGTGCTCAACGCTGGGGCAGAACTACTGCTCATCTGTTTTCTGGACGAGCCCACACGTGAGCGGAATCTGGCGGCCTCCGCCGCTCCCAGTGAGCAGTCGCGCCTAGCGGAACTGAAACGCGAAATGGAACTTGCGCGAACGGATCTGGAAGAAGCTGTTCGCCAGCTGGAGACATCCAGCGAAGCACAGAAAGTGATCAACGAAGAAGCGCTGTCCGTCAATGAGGAGTTTCAGTCGACGAATGAAGAGTTTCTGACATCGAAGGAAGAATTGCAATCCCTCAATGAAGAACTGACGGCGTTGAACAGCCAGCTAGAGGAAACCCTGGAACGGCAGCGCACGACGTCCAACGACTTGCAGAATATGTTGTACAGCACCGACGTCGCGACAATTTTTCTCGACGCCAAACTCAACATTCGGTTTTTCACGCCCGCCACGAAGTCACTCTTCAGTGTCATCCCCAGTGACATTGGGCGGGCCCTCGGTGACGTGAAGTCGTTGGCCCACGACGACGCGTTGCTGGCCGACGTTCGGACTGTGCTGCAGACGTCCGCACCAATTGAAACCGAGATCGAAACTGAGAACGGGGCGTGGTACGTTCGTCGTGTCCTGCCGTATCGCGCGCAGGATCACGGGGTCGAAGGGGTGGTGATTACTTTCGCAGACATCACCGAACGCCGACACACGGCCGATGCCTTGGCTGTCGCCAAGCGGCAAGCCGACCTGGCCAGTCTCGCTACGACACGCTTTCTGTCAACGGCGAGTCACGACCTTCGCCAACCGCTGCAAACGCTGACGCTCGTGCAGGCGTTGCTGGCAAAAACTGTTGCGGGAGAAATCCAGCAGAAACTGGTCGCACGCCTCGAATCCACGATCAACGGCATGTCCGGTATGCTCAACACGCTCCTCGACAGCGACGCGTGTCTCTTGATCGATGCGTATCTGCCTGGAATGAACGGATTTGAGTTGTTGGAGCAGCTCGCGACGTTAGGCCATCGGTTGCCCGCGATCATGATTACCGGCAACAGCGACGTGTCGATGGCGGGTGCGGGCCATGAAGGCCGGCGCATCGGATTCATCGAAAAGCCCATTGACCCCGATGACCTGGTGCGCAGCATTGAGCGGGCGCTGGAGCTGTCGCGCGACGGGCGCAAGCTCGCCGCCTGGCGGCAATTGGCCGCACTGCAGGTGTCATCGTTGACAATGCGACAGCGTCAGATCATGGAACTGGTGCTCGCCGGCAGTGCGAGCAAGAAGATCGCGATGCAGCTCGGCATCAGTCAGCGCACGGTTGAAAATCACCGCGCTGCCATCATGCAGAAAACCGGCGCCACGTCGTTACCCGCGCTCGCTCGGCTCGCTCTGGCCGCCAGCGAATAACGCGACGCGGGTGTCGGGGAATGTCCTACTCAGCGTCAGGAAAGTCACCAATAGTGTTCGGCAATTCACCCGACAGATTCGGAAGCCGGAGGGTGCATTTTTCCCCTTGCACTCAGATTTACGCTAACACGAGTTTCACCGACAGCGCGTCTAGGTAGTTCCCGAACCTGACGACGCTGGAGTCGTGTCCGGTACTCTCCACTGCAAGAGAAGCACACATGGTTGTTCTCACGAACGACGGCGTTGCCTATGGCCGTACCGCGGATGACGAAATGAAGTCAGGTGTAACTACGAAGAAAGTTCCTAGCACTACAGCCGTCGGAGACGGCCTTGTTCAGCGTCACAGGTGTATGGCGTTGGTGATGGGTGCGTGCTTGGCGATACCATGTATTACGCCGTTGCGTGGTCAGCAAGTGATGCACCGCGTGCCGGGAACAGTTTTGCCGGAGGGTGGTCGCGGCGATCCCGTTGCATTACGACTGGCAACGCTGTTCCAGATCGCCGCGTTGCGCAATCCGAAACTCTCGGCAGCACACGCACTTGCCCGGGCAGCCGATGCACGAATTGCCGGCAGCAAGCGGCCGCCCGATCCGCAATTGCAATTCGGTCTGATGAACCGCTCGCTGCCGTCGCTTGCACCAATGGAAGTCATCGGCATGACGCAACTGCAACTCATGCAGATGGTGCCGATTGCGGGCAAACTCCGGCTCGCCGGGCGCGTGGCGACAGCGCAGGCAGAAGCCGCGGACGAACGCGCGACCGACATCTGGTGGGACATCCGGAGTCGCGTCGCGATGGCGTTCTACGACTTGTATCAGGTGGATCGTTCACTGGCGGTCGCGCTGGAAACGCGACGTTTGCTCGAAGACATTACGCAAACGACGCAAGCCATGTACGCGGTGGGTGATGGCCGACAATCCGACGTGCTCAAGGCACGTGTCGAAACTGCAAAGATGACGGAAGACATTGTACGCATGCGTGCGATGCGGGTGGCGGCAGCCGCCATGTTGAGCGGGCTCCTCAATCGCACACCCGATTCCACGTTGGCGTCGCCGGAACTTCCGGCCTTTCCGCGTGAGCTGCTGCCGCTCGATTCGCTGCTCGCACTTGCGGACAACAGTCGGCCAATGATTCGCGCAGGAATGGCAGACTTGCGTGCGGCAGAAAGTACTTCACGACTCGCCAAACGTGAAGTTTGGCCCGATCTGCAGGTTGGAGTGCAGTATGGCCAGCAGCGTGGCGCGATGGGACCGGATCGAATGGGAAGTTTGATGATTGGTGCAACGCTGCCGATTTTTGCACGCAGTCGCCAATTCAAGATGCGCGATGAGGCGAACGCTATGGAAGCAATGACGAGCGCCGATCTGGAGGCGATGCGCGCCGAAACGCGCGCACGCGTGGCTGAGCAGTACGCAATGGTTCTTCGCGCACGCAATCTCGCGGTCTTGTACCGCACCACCGTGCTGCCACAAGCCCAGGCGGCCGTGACGTCGTCATTGGCGGCATATCGGGTCGGTCAGGTGAACGTCATGACCCTGCTGGACAACCAGATGACCGTCAATCGCTATCGGCAGGAACTGTTCGTGCTTGACGCCGAACAGGGGAAGTCATTCGCAGAGCTTGAGATGCTCGTTGGTCACGAGCTGTTCGACGTTAGCGTGGCGGCCACACCGCCTGGCGGTGGAGGTCTATGATTCCACCAATCGAAACCGTGTTACCGGCGCCGGTCATCGTACCGCCGCGCACCGCCGCCGCGGCGCGCGAAGATACTCCATTCGGCCCGCGTAAGTCGTCGCGAGTGGCAAGAGTTGTAGTGGCTCTTGCAATAGGGGGCACTCTCGTGGCGGCAGGTTTCGTAGCGTGGCGGGTCACGCGCAAACCATCTGTCGTCATAACCGCGAACGTCGCGAGCACTGCCAAAGGCGAACAACCGGTGATGTTGTCCGGCGAACAGGCCCGCCGCATCGGCGTAACGTACACGGCGGTCGTGATGACACCACTCGCGACTGAAGTCCGCACCGTTGCGCAGGTCAACTACGACGAAACGCGCGTCAGAACCATTGCACCGAAGCTGGATGGATGGATTGAACAGCTCTTTGTGAATTACACCGGTCAACCCGTACACGCGGGGGATTCACTGCTCGCGATCTACTCTCCGATGATCGTCGCTGCCGAACAGGAGTTGCTGCTCGCGGTGCAACTGGAGAAGGACGTCACGAACGCGCCCGCAGATGCAAAACGTTCCGCCGCCGATCTTCGTGATGCGGCGCGACGCCGATTGCTGTACTGGGACATCACCGCCGCCGACGTTGACCGCATTGAGCAAACTGGCCAGGTGCAGAAAACCGTTGTGCTACGTGCGCCAGTGAGTGGTGTCGTGGTGGAAAAGAATGTGCTGAGCGGGCAAAAAATCATGGCCGGTGATGCGCTCTACAAAGTTGCCGACCTGAGCGTGGTCTGGGTGGAAGGCGAGGTGTTCGAACGTGACTTTTCGACGGTGCGTATTGGACAACTCGTACAGGCGGAATTTCAGGCGCTACCCGGTGTGGCGCGAAGCGGACGCATTACCTACATCTATCCCACATTCAATCCCGAAACGCGTACGGCGCGCGTGCGCGTGCAGATGGCGAATGGTGATCTCGCGCTCAAGCCGGGAATGTACGCGACGATTCGCATCGAAGGCGCGCGTGGTGGGAACGTACTCAATATCCCGCGGTCGGCGGTGCTTTCCACAGGCCAACGCGATCTGGTATTCGTGCAGAATGGCGCCGGGTTGCTCGAACCGCGCGACGTCGTGGTTGGCGTCGCGAACGATGGGAGAGTGCAGATTTTGCGCGGCCTGCGCGTGGGCGAGCAGGTCGTTGCATCAGCGACATTTCTGGTTGATGCGGAGTCGAACCTCGGTTCGCAACTTGGCGGAATGGGAAATATGCCGGGTATGAGCATTGTGGCACCCGCCCCGTCCAAACCCGCTTCGCCAAAAGCAAAGGTTCCGGCGTCAACCGAGTCTAAACGGTAGCGCGCGCCCCATGCTGAAGAAATTCATCGCGTGGTCGGTCAGCAACAAGCTGCTCGTGTTTCTCTTCACCGCCGCTGCTTCCATCGGCGGAATTCTTGCCGTTCGCAGTACACGATTGGAGGCCCTGCCTGATTTATCGGATGTGCAGGTCATTGTGCAAACGGAATACAG
>JANXUN010000282.1 GCA_025356185.1 Gemmatimonadaceae bacterium | reverse complement strand
ATGGAGCCCGCCCGCGCGGGCCGCAACGCATGGGCGGGAGTCAAGTGTGTTGGATGTGGTACACGACGCGAAACCCCATAACGACGGCTCGTCGTTACGGGGTTAGCGCTCCCCAGGGATTCAGCGCGATATCTGCAGTATGGAACGCGAAACCCCATAACGACGGCTCGTCGTTACGGGGTTAGCGGATGAGGCGAGATTCGAACTCGCGAGAGGCTTGCACCCCCACACGCTTTCCAGGCGTGCGCCTTAAACCACTCGGCCACCCATCCAGAAGCGGGTTGTTTTTGACAGCACGCATCCAGCGGACAGGGTGAGATTCGAACTCACGGTACCGTTGCCGGTACGCCGGTTTTCGAGACCGGTGCCTTCAACCACTCGGCCACCTATCCTGTCGTACCAGACACTCGCACAACCACGCAAATCGCCTCTGGCACAGCCCTAAATACTAGTGGGTGCCACTGGGGTGGGTCAACTCGCGGATGCGATGGATTGGACGCTGGGCTCTTTACTTCTGATGTGATTCTCTGACGCCGAGCGCCAGCAGCGCCGCCTCGAGTTCTTCTCGCGTTGCCAGAAGTGGCGTTGTGCCGCCTTTGACAAATGCCGGCTGCATGTATTCGAAGTTTTTTACGGCTCCCGACGCGTCAATCGATAGCGCTTCGGCAACTCCATGCGACTCGCGCGAATCTTCTTCCGCCGAAAACACCAGCACGCACGGTATAGTGCTCCATTGCTTGGCGACCGTGTATCTGCCCGTCTTCGCGTGTGCATTCGTAAGCGCCGTCGAAACACGGCGACCGTTTTGCACGCTTTCAACCCGACCGATGACGCGCATGTCTTCTGGTGTCATGTGATGGTCGACTTCGAGTTCCAGCGCAGGATCGCCACTGTTCTTGGCTGAGGTTTGGTGCACCTTGATGTGCGGCGGACCAAAGAACGCGAGTGATGATAGCAGAACGGCAGTGTGTACGATGCGCATGATTGCTCCGGAGTGTGTTGCATCGATCGAGTCGATGTAGCACTACGATGCCGGTGTCAGCGAATTGGGTGACGCCACGTGATGCGCCCTTTGAATGAACGCGCGGACACGTGACGCCTGCGACATCGCGCACGTCGACGACACCGCGAACTGTGTACAGTTCGACTTCACCCGTCGTGCCTGCCACGTCGAGTGTGCCGTCAATCATCTTCACCCACACGTGCGACGCGGCGGGAACCGTCACTTCCCAATCGGCCTCGGGAAGCGAGTCCTTGCCACTGCGTTGCGACTCTACGCCCATCTTGACACCAGCGCGCGCACCGCCACCAAAGAACGGCGTGTACTTACCCATGGTGCCGCGGACTTCGATGGAGTCGCGCTTCCAGACGCGAACGCGGACACGACCTGCGGGAACGAAGATGCGCATCGACACGTCGGCATTCACAGAAAACGCGTGAATCAGAGACAACGCTTGTTCCTTCGTTGTCGACTGCGCGTGAACCGGTGCGCCTACACGAGGTAAGGCGCCAATCAGCGCGATGCCACGCGCGACGGCCAGCGACAGCCGGCGATTCACCATGCGCGACGCGCGAATCCTCACGACGTTGCTCTCTTCACGCGACGAGCTAACTCGTCGCGGCGTGAACGTACCGTCGACAAGTACGTGCGAAGTTTGGTGTTGTTGGGCGCGGCGTTCAACGCAGCTTCGATCTCGACGGCGGCCGCATCAAGTTCGGCAAACTCCGACCGCGCCTCGATGTCGGCAAGACGAAGCGACGTTTGACTCACCGTGTTCTCGTCTATGGACTCGGTTACACGCGTGGCGGTCTGCGGAGCTACGAGTGGAATCGCCGTCGCGGGCGTGTTTTGATTCCAAATGGCCACCGCGAGCACTGCGGCGGCGGCCAGCATCACGACGGCGCGCCATGCCCGCGGCAGTTACGGTTTGAGCGGGCGGACCGTGGCGTCACGCTGCACTTCGTCCGCTGTCGTGGAGATGGCGCGCATCACGACGTCACGCGCGGCGGGTGGTAGCGTGGGTGCATATGACGCCAGCGACGGCAGCGCTTGTCGCGACCACGCGTCAAGGCGTCAAGGCGTTGCTCGCACGTGACGCAGTGGGCGGCGTGCTGTTTGAGACGCGATGCATCAAGTGGCGACTGCGCGCCACGTTGATAGTCGGTAAACGCGCTTTCAAATGCGTCGCATGTCATGGGGGTTTGTGGATTCACGTTTCGTTTACCGATAGTTTCGGCAGTTCACCGATATGACTCATGCGCTGAGCAGCTCCAGCAGCAGACGACGTGCACGAAAGAGATGGGCTTTGGAGGTGCCCTCCGTGACACCCAGTCGTTGCGCGATCTCGGCGTGAGGAAAACCTTCGATGTCATACAACACGAAGACGGCACGTGCGCCTGCCGGTAGCTGTGCAATCGGACGTTCGAGATCAAGCGAGAGACCGACATCGTGCTCGACTGCCGCGGCATCGCGCGTGGGCGTCTTGAGCGGATCATCCCCTGCCAAGTCCGCATCGATCGCGACACGCACAGAGCGACGACGATCGGTGCGATGGCGTTCGAGCACGACGTTCACTGCGACCCGATACAGCCACGACGTAAACGCGCACTCGCCACGAAATGTCGACAGCCGTTCCCACACGCGCACAAACGTGTCTTGCACGAATTCGGTCGCTGCGACACGATCTCCTGATAGCCCGACGCAGAGTGCAAACACGCGCGAAGCGCGCGCATCGTATAGGGATGCGAATGCCTGTGCGCCACCGGCTTGAGCTGCACGCACGATGGGATCGATTGACGCTTCGACTGGATCAGCCCGAAGCATCGTTACCGAGTAGGACTGAACGAACGAGGTTGCACACCCGTTGAGATGCCGCGAGGTCCCGAAAGGTTGAGACGCTCAGACTACGTAGTAGGGCGTCGGGCTAAAAAGAACGTCTGCAGCAGTTGCCGTGACTCCTCTGCAAGGACGCCGCCCGTGACCTGCGGTGCATGGTTGAGCTTGGGATGGCGCACAAGATCGCCAACGGAACCGCACATGCCGGCCTTGTCGTCCCACGCGCCAAAGACCAGTTCGGCAACGCGCGACAGCACGATTGCGCCCGCGCACATTGCACAGGGCTCGAGCGTCACGACGATCGTA
>JANXUN010000275.1 GCA_025356185.1 Gemmatimonadaceae bacterium | reverse complement strand
CACGCATCGCCGTAAACGCTTCGTGTCCCGGCGTGTCGAGGAAGGTGATGAGTTTTCCGTCGCCCACCTGCACATGATACGCACCGATGTGCTGCGTGATTCCACCAGCTTCCCCCGCAACCACGTTGGCTTTGCGGATGTAATCGAGCAGCGATGTTTTGCCGTGATCCACGTGACCCATGATCGTGACCACGGGCGGACGCGGACGCAAATCTTCTTCGGCATCGGCGACTTGTTCGTCCTGCAGATCGGCGGCGTAGTCGCTTTCTTTGACCGCTTGGAATCCGAATTCGCCGGCGATCAATTCGATCTGATCGAAGTCGAGACGCTGATTGATGGTGACCATCAATCCCAACGTCTTGAAGGCGAAACCGACGATTTGCGTCGCTGAAATGCCGAGCGTTTGCGCGAGTTCAGACACGGTGATGAACTCGTTCACGCGAACGGTTTTACGCTCACGTTCGGCTGCGGCTACACGCTGCGTTTCTTGCTCCTCGCGCATTTCAGCGCCAAAACGCCGACCGCCGCCACGTCGCGTACTCACCGCGCCGCGCATCGTGTTCATCGTCTTGGAGATGTTCGCGGACACTGCTTCCTGATCGACCGCGCCGCGCTTGCCCTTTTTGCCGCGACGGGGCTGGCTCTGACTGTTGGCGGGAGCAGTCATGGAAGGATTGTTCTGACCTCCACTCTGACCACCTTGACCACCCTGCCCGCCTTGGCCACCCTGCCCGCCTTGCTGCGAGCCCTGAGGCGGATTGCCAGTGCTTGGGCGCCGATCATCGCGGCGTTGTCCCTGCCCCAATCCGCCACCAGGTGCGGCCGATGCAATCGGTCGCGCTGATCCGAAGTTGGGTGACCCGCTGGCGATCGGACGTGGACGCGGCGCGCCTGGTACAACCGGGCGCGGACGTTGACGATCTGCTGGCAGCTGAGTCGCTGGCGGCATGGCACTCGTGCCACCGGCGGGCGGCGCAAGTGTTGCTGGTACGATCGGCGCCTTCGGTATTTCAGTCGGATGCGACGGCACCGCATGCGTTTCTGCGGTTTCGACGCTGACATTCGGCGACGAATCGAGAGGCTTGCGCTCGATAACTTCGGATACGCGCGCCTCTAGAGGCTCCGGGACATGCGGCTCGACGCGTGCGATCTCCCTCGCTGGGGCTGACACGATTGGCTCAACGACGGGTGCGGCGACGGGCTCGGGCGCGACAACCGGCTCGACCACCTCAGCCGCAGCTTCACCTGCGAGGTCGGCGGCGGCGGCCGCCGCGATCTCTTCATCGGTGCGCTTGCGGCGACGAACTGACGGAGATGCGACTTCGGGCTGCGGCGCAGGCTCTGTCACCTCAGGTGTAGCGCCGGTGCGCCGACGACGAGGCGCCGCCGCAGGCGCAGGCTGCGCCTTTTCAGCGCGCACGCGTTTTTCGCGCTCCCATCGAGCGCGGATGCGAGACACCTGATCGTCAGTCAGCAGCGACAAATGGCTGCGAACCGGCACTTCCATCTGGCGCAGCAGCGCGATGACCTCGTCTGCCGAGATCCCGAACTCACCCGCCATGTCATGAACACGAAGCTTGCTCAACCGTCCTCCTACCGCGAAACGCGCGTCGCGTCGCCCGCCGGGATTGCCCCGGCTACGGCGCCACGGATACCGCGCGCCAGCGCCTGATCTACGATACCGACAGCAGCAGTCGTGTCCCGCCCCACTGCGTCGCCCAACTCGGCCGCACTCGGCCACTCGATTACGTCGATGCGCCTTGCCCGAAGGACCGGCAGCACTTTGTCTAAACTGTGCCGCGATACATCGGTCGCGACCAAGGCCAACTGCACGGCGCCTTTGAGGGCCTCGATGCGCACCCGTTCTGCACCTACGACAACCAACCGTCCGCGAACGCCGAGTCCGACTAGGCCGAGCACCTTGCGGCGCGCGGCGTCATCGAGATCGGCGCCGAGTACGGTGTCCACTCTTATCGACCACCCGGCGAAGCACCGCCGTCCGCGTCTTCTTCTGTCGTCAACTCGTCGATGATCGCCATGATGCGATCGGCTTCTTCGGGAGCGATCCCTGGAAGTCGAAGCAGATCGTCTCGATCGAGATCGAGAATGTCGTTGAGCGTGTGATATCCGGCTTCCGCGAGCACCGCGACTGTGCCGATTTCAAGGCCTTCGATCTCGTTGAGCGGTACATCGGCTTCGGTGTCAGTTTCATCGGGGAGCGGTGCGAACAGCGGCACTTCTCCGCCCTTCTCCATCCACTCGCGGCTGGAGTACAGATCAATCTTCCAACCCGTGAGTTCGGATGCGAGTCGGACGTTTTGTCCGTTCCGTCCGATGGCGAGCGACAGCTGATCTTCGTCGACAACCGCTTGAATGGTACGGGACACCGCGTCACTGAACACTCGTGCAACGCGCGCTGGCGCTAAGGCCAACTTTGCAAAGCGCTCGGGATCTGGTGACCACGGCACGATGTCGATGCGCTCACCGCCAAGTTCGTTTACAACGGCCTGCACACGTGAGCCTTTGAGACCGACGCACGCTCCGACGGGATCGACGGCTTCGTCGCGCGACGTCACGGCAATCTTTGTGCGACTGCCAACTTCACGCGCTGCGGCTTTGATCTCGACGATGTTCTGCTGAATTTCTGGGACTTCGAGTTTGAAGAGCGCCTGCACAAAGAGCGCGTCGGAGCGACTGAGAATGAGGCGTGGTCCTTTTGGTGTGTCTTCGACACGCTTGAGGACCGCACGCACGGGTTCGCCCTGATGGTAGTGCTCGCGATGATTCTGTTCGCGATACGGAATGATGGCTTCCGCTTCGCGAAACTTGTTGAGCATCATCACGAGTTTGCCGCGCTCGATCTGTTGCACTTCGCCGGACAGCAAGTCGCCGACGCGTCCGGAGAACTCGTCGCGAATACGCGTGCGTTCTCCTTCGCGGACACGCTGGATGATCCGTTGCTTCGCGGCTTGCACGGCCGTACGGCCGAACTCCGCGAAGTCCACGGGGATTTCCATGACGTCGCCGACTTGAAACTCAGCATCCTCGAACCGCGCTTCTTCGAGCAACACTTCACGCGAGGGGTCAGTTACCTCCTCGACCACCGTCTTTAACAGCACGATGCGGATGGTTCCCTTGTCCTCGTTGATCTCGACCTCGGCCTGCACATTTGCGCCGTGTTTTTTAGCCAGTGCGGCATGAATGCCGTCCTGCAACAGCCCGTGCAGTTCCGTGCGATCAAGTTGCTTCGAATTGGCCAGTTCGCGGAACGCTGCGAGAATTTCCGCTGATCCGGACATCCGCTCTCCCTTATCGTTTCCAGTGAAACGCCAATCGTGCCTGCGAGATGTCGGCGAGAGGAATGTGTGATTCCCGACCCTTCGGATCTCTGACATGCACAATTGCCGCGATGTCCTCGCCGT
>JANXUN010000260.1 GCA_025356185.1 Gemmatimonadaceae bacterium | reverse complement strand
CGCGGAGCAAGCGGTGTCGATGATCGTGAGCGGGTTTTGCAAGGAAGTGTTTAAAGAGTTGCCGATGGAGTTTGCGCTGGAAGCGCAGCAGTTGCTCGGCATCACGCTCGAGGGGTCCGTTGGATAACGGGCTGTATTTGCAGGATTTCCGCTCATCACTTTTTAGGTTTTGAGTTGTGGGTTTGGGTTTTGAGTTGTCGATCGGTCCGGCAACCCAAAACCCAAAACTCACACTCAAGACCCAAAACCTAAAGCAGTCTCTCTTTTCGTTTTCACATATCGTCACATGCTTCAGATTAAAGATCTCCACGCGTCGATCGACGGTAAGGCCATCCTCAAGGGCATCACGCTCACCGTGAACGCCGGTGAAGTACACGCGGTGATGGGGCCCAATGGTTCGGGCAAGAGCACGCTCGCGCAGGTGTTGGCCGGGCACCCGTCGTATGAAGTCACGAGCGGCGAAGTCAGCTACAACGGCGAAAACTTGCTGGAGATGGCGCCGGAGGTGCGCGCGCAACAGGGCGTGTTTCTGGCGTTTCAGTATCCGGTGGAAATCCCTGGCGTGAGCAACGCGTACTTTTTGCGCGCCGCATATAACGAGATTCGTCGCGCGAAGGGATTGGACGAAGCCGATCCGATGGAGTTTCTCGATGTCGTCGAAGCCAAGCTCAAACTCGTCGAGATGGATTCGACGATGATGAGTCGCTCGGTCAACACGGGCTTTTCGGGCGGCGAGAAAAAGCGCAACGAAATTTTGCAGATGGCGGTGCTTGAACCGACGCTCGCGATCCTCGACGAAACAGATTCGGGGCTCGACATCGATGCACTGCGCATTGTGGCGGGTGGCGTGAACGCGCTCAAGCGCCCGACCAACGCGACGATCGTCGTGACACACTATCAGCGGCTGCTCAACTACATCGTTCCAGACTTCGTGCACGTGCTGGCTGGTGGCCGCATTATCAAGTCGGGCGACAAATCGTTGGCGCTTGAACTCGAAGCGCGTGGATATGATTGGGTGGTGGAGGCCGCGTGAGCGCCACGATGAGTGTTGCGTCAACATTTGCCGAACAGGCGAGCGCATCGGCGACAGCCAATATCGCGGCGCCGCTGTCGACGTTGCGACGGCTCGGCGCAGCGGCGTTTGCGCAGCTGGGCTTCCCGACCATGCGCCTTGAAGACTGGCACTACACGAGTGTCCGCGATATCGCCGACGCGCAATTCATTGTGGCGGGCGAGCGCGCGCAGACGCCGCGTCCGACCAGCGCGGAGTTGCGCCCGTACACATTTGGCGGCGAGTGGCCGTTACTCGTATTTCACAACGGCCAGTTCGCCGCTGATGCGTCGTCGTTGCGCGCGTTGCCAGATGGCGTGCGCGTGATGCCGCTGGCGCGGGCCGTCGATGAAGCTGCGGATCTATTGCAGTCACAGCTCGGAGCGACGGTCAAAGCCGATCGTGACGGATTTTCGGCACTGAACGCCGCGTTCGCCGGAGAGGGCACGCTCATTCACGTGGCGAAAGAGATGGTGAGCGATACGCCCATTCACATCTTGCACGTTGTGGATGCCGCTGGTGCGCAGGTGATGGCGCATGTTCGCCATGTGATCGTGGTGGAACGCCACGCCAAGGCCACCGTGATTGAGAGCTACATCGGATTGGCGGATGTGCCGTACTTCACCAACACCGTGACCGAGGTGGTGATCGAAGACGGCGCGACGCTCAATCATGTGCGCGTGCAACGCGAAGCGGCAACGGCGTTTCATGTAAGTACGACCGAAGCGCTCCAAGGACGCGACAGTCATTTTGTGCAGTTTACTTTTCAAACGGGCGCGCGGTTATCGCGGAGCAACGTGTACACCGTGTTGAACGGTGACGGATGCGGTACCACACTGAACGGCTTGTATATGCTGGACGCGCATCAGCACGGCGATCATCAAACACGTGTTGAGCACGTCGCACCGAACTGCTTTAGTCGCGAGCTGTACAAAGGTTTGTTGGATGGTCACTCGCACGGCGTGTTTAACGGCAAAGTGTTTGTGCACCCCGAGGCCCAAAAGACCGACGGCAAGCAGACGAACAACACGTTGCTGCTGTCAGATAAGGCGCAGATTGACACCAAACCGCAGCTCGAGATTTTTGCCGACGATGTGAAGTGTACGCACGGCGCGACCGTGGGGCGCATCGACGAGATGGCGCAGTTTTACCTCAAGAGTCGCGGAATCGGGCCGGTGCTCGCCAAACAGCTGTTGATGTACGCGTTTGCCGCCGATGCGATCGAGACGATCGAGAACGAAGCCGTTCGCGACGAACTCGAGCGCATGACGATGGTGCGGTTTACCGGAGACGCGTGATGACTGACTTGCAGGAGCTGTATCAGTCGGTCATCCTCGACCACAATCGAAAGCCGCGCAACTTTGGTGAATTGGCGGGGGCAAATCACTCCGCCGATGGCAAGAATCCGTTGTGCGGCGATCACGTGCACATCGAACTGCACGTCGACGGCGATGTGATTTCCGAAGTGAAGTTCACGGGTCACGGCTGCGCGATTTCCAAGGCGTCGGCATCGCTGATGACGTCGACGGTGAAAGGAAAGACGCGCGCCGAAGCTGAGGCATTATTTCAACGCTTTCACGCACTCGTGTTGGGGCAAGATCCCCAAGGCGGCGCGGATTTGGGACAGCTCGTGGTGTTTTCTGGTGTGTCGCGATTTCCGGTGCGTGTGAAGTGCGCATCGTTGGCGTGGCACACGCTCAAGGCAGCGCTGGCCGATGAACGTGTGACCGCCGTCACCACGGAGTGATAGCAGAGCGCTGAAGCAGTGACAGTGTCGACGATACTTCACAGGCATGTTACACAGTCGACTCCTGCTGTTTCAGGTCCGGACACGAGGTACGCGATGACCGTAGTGCAGTTGCAGCGGGCGGCGCGGCTTGCTGAGTTAGAAATGGACCTCCCGACCGCGGTGACGCTGCCAGACGGACAGCGCGTTTGTTTAGTGCGCGACGCTGAGCGGGTGTACGCAGTCGCCGATCGTTGTCCGCATCGAGACTTCGCGCTGAGCGGTGGTGACATCGTCGCGCCATGCATTTTAGAGTGCCCGTGGCACGGTGCACGATTTGACATTCGTACCGGGCGCGTGGTCGAAGGGCCCGCCACTGATGACCTCACGACGTACACCGTGCGCGTCGTTGGCGAAGAAGTATTTGTCGGTGCGCGTCGCGTACCGTAGATCCTCAACTTTGAGTCTTCGTGTCAAACGCTGCTACAACCCGATTGTCCGCGCTCGCTCCACGGGGTGACTTTCCGCTGCTCGCGTCGCACCCGACGATGCACTATCTCGATTCCGCAGCCACGTCGCAAAAGCCGCGCGCGATGCTTGACGCGTTGGTCGGATTTTATGAAACGGTGAATGCTAATCCGCACCGCGGCGCCTACGCGCTGTCGGCGGCGGCCACCGATGCGTACCACGATGCGCGCATTACGATCGCGCGCTTCTTGGGTGTGGCAGATGCTGACACGTTGATCTTCACGCGGGGCACGACCGAATCGATGAACTTGGTCGCGACCAGTTGGGGACAGTCGCACGTGCGCGCCGGCGATGAAATCGTGGTGACCGCAATCGAGCATCACGCGAACTTTGTCACATGGCAACAGCTCGCGCTGCGCACCGGCGCAACGCTACGCATTGTCGAATTATGTGACGATCAAACCATCGATCTGCAGGCGCTCCGCGACGCCGTGAACGAGCGCACAAAAGTTGTGGCGATTACGCATGTCTCAAACGCCGTGGGCGCAATCACGCCGGTCAGTGAAGTCGTGCGCATTGTGCGCTCACGCTCGTCGGCGGTGATTGTGATGGATGGCGCACAGGGTGTGCCACATTTGCCGGTGCATTTTGATGCCATGGACGTGGATTTTTATGCGTTCAGTGGCCACAAGATGCTGGGACCCATGGGTATTGGCGGCTTGATTGGCAAGCGTGCGCTGCTGGACGCGATGCCGCCGTATCAGTTTGGCGGCGATATGATCGAGTGGGTGCTGGATACCGAGAGCACATGGAACGTGCTGCCGCACAAGTTTGAAGCGGGGACGCCGAACGCGGCCGATGCGGTTGGGCTCGCAGCGGCCGTGCGATATCTGCAGAAGCTGGATATCACGCAGGTGCGCGCGCACGAGCTCGCGTTGCTGCGGATCGCGGATGCACGCTTGCGTGCCATTCCGGGAGTGACGGTGTTCGGGCCGGCGGCGGAGTATCGCAGTGGCGTTGTGAGTTTTTCCGTCGAGGGCGTACATCCCCACGATTTGGCGACGATTTTCGATCAGCGTGGGGTGTGCATTCGCGCGGGGCATCATTGCGCGCAGCCGCTGATGCGCCGAATGGGTGTGAGTTCGACGGCGCGCGCGTCGTTTTATGTGTACAGCGATGAAGATGATGTCGAGGCGCTGTGCGCGGCGGTGGTGGAGGCGCAGAACGTATTTGCGACTGCAAGTTGAACCGCGGGTGGAACTGCTAAGTTTTGGGTTGTGGGTTTGGGTTGTGGGTTATCAACGGTGCGCACATGAATAGCGCGGCGATGCTGCAGGAACGGTTGCTTGCGGAGTATCGAGCGCCGGCCAACCGGCGGGAACTGGTCGCGGCGACCGCGCGCGCGGAGCGAAAGAACGTCACGTGTGGGGATGCGATGCGCGTGATGGTGCGGGTCGCTGATGGTGTTGTGGGCGAGGTGACGTTTCTTGCCGAAGGGTGCTCGATTGTCACGGCCTCAGCGTCGCTCATGACGCGATCCGTCACGGCATTGACGGTCGGCGATGCGCGGATGATGGTAGGTACCATCGAAGCAATGCTGCGCGGTGACACCGCCTTATGGCTGCCGTCGATGCTCGAACCATTGCGCGCGGTCGCGGCGTTTCAGGGTCGGCACGGCTGCGTATTGATGCCATGGCTGGCGCTACGCGATGCGCTCGCGTAGCGTGCGGTGTTCGCCGTCGGTTATTCCCATTTGCCATACGTCATGTACGCCATCGCCCTGATTCGCTATCGCCGAGTGTTTGACGAGATCGCTCCGCACGTTGACGAGCATCGCGCGTATTTGCGCGAACTGAAAGCTGCGGGCCGACTGCTCGTATCCGGACCGATGGATCCGCGTTCGGGCGGCATGCTGTTGTTACGTGTGCCCGACGACGAAGGCACTGCTGCGCTCGATGCGATCCGCGATGGCGATCCGTTTACGATTCGGAAGCTCGCCCAATACGAACTGATCCCGTGGGCGCCGGTCATCGGCAAAGAGTCGCTCGACGCCCTCTAGCCTCATCGCCGACGCGCGGAGCGCTGTCAGTGATGACAGCGTCCCGTGATAGCCAGCGCGTCGCCAACCGGGCGTTCACCGACCGCATCAGACGGTTTATTTACGACGCGCTGCACGCCGGTAATTGCATCGCGCACGACCATCACCGTGGAACCACCGCCGTCGAGATTCACCGCTTCACGCGCGCCCAGTGCTTGCATGAGCAGCGCGGTTTCGCGCGTCGTGGTGCCGGCGCTGTAGCCGGCTTGTCGTCCGTCGATTACCACAAGCAACAATCGCCGGCCGTTGTCGGCAAAGCCCGCCACGGTGCGCGGATTGACACCGCGAAAACTTTCTGCACCCGCGGCGTCGAGTGTTGTGACGACGGCGCTGTCGCGCACGAGCACTGGGTATGCGCCGACGGCATTGAACGGCATTGCCGGCGTCATGGTGACGGCAATTTGTACCGTATCGCCGGCAACGAGCGATGCGCGCGCGCTGCCCACCAAGATCATCGTGTCGCCGCGTGCGAGTCCGTTGTGTGCCGAAGGAAGGCTTGCGATGCGATAACGGTTTGTGCCGCCAGGCTTGCTCACCGGAATCAGTTGCATCGCGCCCGGGCGAGACAGGCTATCGAGCGGTGAACCCCACCGCGCGTCGACAATGCCAACGGCGTTTGCGGACGGGCGATTCCACGTGGTGAATGGCACTGCACCGCGCGCCGTCGTGATCGTTCCTGCAACCTTGAGCACACCGATGCTCGGTTTGCCGCGTTGATCGAACGACAACACGGGGCGATCGCTCGGACCGCTAAACACCGTGCCATCAATAATCAGCGCGTTGGTCGGTACACCGGGTGGCGCGAAAATAAAAAAGTCGGCGTTTACCGCGGCGATCGGCGCGTCGGTGACCGGCATCGCGCGCATCAGGTCGCTCGTGGTGGTGCGCCCAACGGCCGTCTCGGCGCCTTTGAGTGCGCGAGGCGAGATGCATGCGTTGAGATCAACGTCCAACACATACACGCGCAGCGGTGTTGCGTTGCGCACTAAATGATGCAGGCGTACACCGGCGGCGATCTGTTCGCTCGAGATCGAGTCCGCGACCGTCGATGCGATCGGCCACCGCCAGCTGTTCTTGCGGTGGCCGAATGTCGTGCATCCGACAGTAGAAAGCACCAGCATCGCCGCGATGCGGATTGAACTCACACGCGCTGAGGTCACACGCGTTGCCGTCACACGCGCTGCGTATCGCGCCGGAACAATATCATCGCGCCGGTACCGAACACGAGCGTCCAAAAGATTACGCTGGCCAGCGCCCATGAGCTGAACTCGTGAGTGATCGGCGCGTGCGCCAACTGTGCCACGCCAAACATCGGCGTGTAGCTCGCGACTTTTTGCATGGTCGGCGAAAAAACCTGAATGGGGATCAGGATGCCGCCAAACATCGCCATAATCGCCAGCGCGGGGCCCAAGAACTGCATCACGTTTTCGGACGGTAACAAAAATCCCATAAACAGTCCGAA
>JANXUN010000252.1 GCA_025356185.1 Gemmatimonadaceae bacterium | reverse complement strand
ACCTTTCGGTACATGATCGCCCCGCTCTCGGATTCGCAATCCTCACTCGCCAGCGCCCTCGCGGACGCTGTGAATCAATACGAAGCGTCCGGCAATCTCGGCGCGCTCATGGAACGACTGCATAGACTGAGAGATGGGGTCACGCCGGACGCGCTTGTGACCGCGGTCGAACCGTGGCTGCATATGCCCGAGGTCGCGGGGCCTCTATATGAGCGCGTCGTCGACGAACAACCTAAGAATGCCCGCGCATTAGTAATACTCGCCAACGCGTACTGGCTCTCTGGTCGCGGACCCGAAGTGGTCGGAGAGCTCGCGACGCGGGCGCTGTCAGCCGATCCGGAAAACCGGGGCGCCTGGCATCTGTGGGCACTCACTGAATCGAATCAGCGTGACCGCACAATCCGGTGGCTACAAATCACGCAGCGTTTTCCGACTGATCAGCTCGCCAAAGCCGCGCTCGCGGACAATGCCGCGTCACTCGCTGCCACCGAGCATGACAAGGAAGCGCTCGCGCTCGCGATCGGCGCGTATGAAGATCTTTGGGCGCTTTCGCCAACCGAGCAGCAGCGCGCGGCGCTCGAATCGGCGTTGACGACGCTGCGCAACTATCAGTTTTAGCGGATCGCGCTGACCGCGGTCCACGGCGGACAGGCGGGACCCGTCGGCGCTGGTCGACGCGGTGCCGAATCAGGTCTCGCCACCGGGGCAACGGTCGGCAACGTGTCCGCAACCGCCATCAACTCGACGTCAAAAACCAGTGTCGCCTTTGCAGGAATTGAGGGCATGCGACCGGCTTCGCCGTACGCGAGCTGATACGGGATGATCAATCGACGCTGTCCACCCACGTGCATGCCGTCAAATCCCAAATCCCACCCGGAAATCACGCGACGTACGCCCAACGGAAACGCGATGGGTGATTTGGGTTTGCCATTCGGCATCGAGTCGCGCGACGAGTCAAAAATCTTTCCGTCGAGCAAGCGCCCTGTGTAGTGTGCATAGACGCACTGACGTGCAACGAGCGGTGCACCCGTGCCGACGACAACGTCGATGTATTTGAGTGCGAACGCCGTGCGCGTCTCGCCCTTCACGCTCGGAATACTCGCGGACATCGCCGGCGAGCGATGCAGTGAACATCCCGTTGCAACGGCTAATGACAAGAGGGTTAACGCTCCAACGAATGTGCGCACTGATCGCTCCTTGGGTTACGACTTCGGTCTCGCAATGACTTTCGGATCACCGTCTGATACATAGCGCGCCATCGGACCGGGCTTGTCCATCGCGTCCAGAGTCGGCGTCAGCTTTGTACCGCCTTGCAGCGGCACGCGCGGTAACGATTTCGCATTGAACTGTGGATCGTATGGACTCCGCGCAGGTCCGCCGGCCACTTCAAACACCGCTTCGTTGGAATACTTGATCTCGCGATTGCCTTTCTTGTCGTGCCACGAACCGTTCAGCGCGAGCGCGCGATTCTTAGGCCACAAACCATAAGGCAGCGCAAATCCCCGCACCTTATAACCGGGCACGGCCGAGTCGATTGCCAGCGCCCCGCGTGCCAGCTGCTCTTCGACGACGCCGTCGGGATACTTGTTCAGCATCGCGTGCCACAGCGTGTGGTTGCACAGCTCGAATCCCTGATCAACGAGGAATTTGAGCTTGGGAAAGCGCCAAGCGGTTTTCTGCCCGTCGATACCGCGATCACCGAAAAACGCGTGACCCGCTGCCGCCGCTGGCAGCACGCAAAACAGCCCGCGCGGCTTCCAGTCAGGATGCTGCTTAAGGAACGCCAGGAGAATCCCGACGCCGCTGCTCGGGTCGATCTGCAGGGCGCCATTCTGCTCGACATAGCTGAACTGACTCGGGCTGGCGTCATCGAAGGTAAAAAGGACCGGCGATTTTCCCGCCGGGATATCGATCTTCTTGTCGAGCAGGTCGCTCAATGCGATCGGCACGTAGCCACGAGCGTGCAGCTCGGTGAGCTCGGCAAGGAACCGCTCGCGCGAGACTTTATAGTTGCCGTCGGCGCCGACGATTTGATGCCACTCGATAATTGGAATGCGCCCGAGCTCGTTGGGCGCTCTCGTGACCGAGCCTTTCGGCGCTGGCTGACCGTCCGCGTGTCCTTTCGCCACAACCGGGGCTTTGGCACTTCTTGCGGACTTTGAACGTACGAGTGCCTGCGCCGTCGAAGAGAACAGCAGCAGCGCCGCCGCGGCCGTGAGCCTCGATCGCGTCGGACCGCGGGATAACGCAACACGCAAAGCGGAACGCGGGTCGCGCGCCGGTGAGGTAAAAGAACGCATACAATATCGCGCCGGTTCGATGTCGAAAGTTCGTAGGATGCGCTGATCTCGAAGGAGACTCGATGGACACGCAAGTTAATGCGGCACCCCCCGATACCAAATCGACACCGCGTTCTTCAACGCGACGCCGATTCAATAAACGGTTTTGGGTGATTGCCGCGATCGCGACGGCGCTGTTGAGCGTGACGTCGGCGTCGTGGTGGTTCTCCTGCGGATTTCGTGGATGTCCGTCGGTCGCGCAGCTGCAAGCGTGGCGACCGACCGAAGGGGGCACGCTCCTCGATGCACACGGCGCGTATCTCGCGCCGCTCTCGCCAGTGAAGCGCGTCAACGTGCCGATTGCGCGCATACCAGCGCACGTGCAAGCGGCATTCGTTGCCGTCGAAGATCGACGGTTCTACACGCATCACGGCATCGATTGGCGCGGCCTTGCGCGCGCCGCTGTCGAAAATGTGAAAGCGCTTGGTGTGCGCGAAGGTGCGAGCACCATCACCATGCAACTCGCGCGCAACGTGTTTTTAAGTCATCGCGCGAATGAACGCAGCCTTGGGCGCAAGCTGCTTGAGTGGCGCTACGCGCGACTGCTTGAATCGGCGCTTACCAAGCCGATCATTCTCGAGCGCTATCTCAACGCGATTTACTTGGGAAATGGCGTGTACGGCGTGGAAGGCGCGAGTCAAGATCTCTTCGGCAAAAGTATTCGTGATGTGACGCTTGCCGAAGCCGCGCTCCTCGCGGGATTGCCCAAAGCACCAAGCAACTACACACCACGACACGATCCAGATCGCGCGCGCGAACGTCGAAGCATCGTGCTCGACGTGTTGCTGCGCGAGAAGGTTGCCACACCGCAAGCCATCGCAGCCGCACGTGCGACGCGCATTGCCGCGTTGCCCGCCGAGTGGCAACCGCCGCGTCGTGCCGATTCATGGGCCGTCGAAACAGTGCGCGTTGTACTCGATTCGTTGCGACGCATCGGCGCTATCCCCGCGTCGCTCAACGATGGACAGCTTCGCGTGCGCAGTACATTCGATCGCCGCGCACAACTCGCCGCCGAGCGCGCAGTAGGCGGCGGCGCGGCACAAGTCGATCGCGAACGCGGCGCATCGAGTCGCTCGTCCTCGCACACCGAAGGCGCACTCGTTGCGCTCGATCCATCCACTGGCGCGATTCGCGCACTCGTTGGCGGACGTCGTGTCGAACGGAAAGGGTTCAATCGCGCGCTCCGTGCAAAGCGCCAACCGGGTTCGGCGTTCAAACCGTTTGTCTATCTCACCGCGCTTCAAAACGGCCTGACACCAGCGTCGATGATTGACGACACGCCCATCACGATCGGTGAGGGTCGCAACGAATGGACGCCAGCGAACTTCAACAGCAAGTACGCCGGTCGCGTGACCATGCGCGATGCGCTGGCACAGTCCGCCAACGCAGCGACCGTGCGCATAAGTCAACAGGTCGGTATCACGCGCGTCGTCTCGCAAGCGCATGCCCTGGGAATCTCGAGCATGCTGCCGTCGGTGCCCGCGCTGGCGCTTGGAGCGGGCGCCGTGACGCCGCTCGAACTCACGACCGCCTACGCGCCATTCGACAACGGGGGCAATCGCGTCGACTCGTACGCGGTGGAACGCGTCGAGGACGTGTTCGGTCGCGTGTTATGGTCGTATCCGCCGCACAGCGTCACGCAGGTCGTTGACCAACGCGACGCATTCTTGCTCACGTCACTCTTACGCAGCGTCGTCGATGACGGCACGGCACGCGCAGTGCGAATGGCAGGCATTCGCGGACCCGTTGCTGGGAAAACTGGCACGACGAACGACGGCACCGATGTCTGGTTTGTCGGCTACACGCCAACGCTTGTTGCGAGCGTGTGGTTTGGTGCTGACGATCCGCAATCGCTCAGCGGCGACGCGTCTGGCGGCCGGCTGGCAGCTCCGGTGTGGGCGCGATTTGTGCGCGAAGGATGGCACAGTCCCGAGCTCGATAGCGCGTGGACGCCTCCCGCAGGCATCATCGCAAAAACCATCGACATCGGCACGGGCAAGCTGGCCGAGGGGTGGTGTGGACCGTCGCGTCGCGAGTGGTTTCGTGAGGGAACCGCGCCGACGGAATCGTGCGTCGGCGAATCGCGCATCGCGATGATTGACGTACCTGATGCGCGCGACATGCTGCGTGATCTCATCGACCTGCCCGAGCCGCCGGTTCCTCCCGAGCCTCGCATGCCGCGCGTGCGGCTTCCGCACCCACCGCGTGCAGCGCGCAACAGCTCGCGCAATAATGCGAGCGCTGCGGCAATGCATGAGATCAATCAAGCCGTGAACGCCGCGCTCAACTCAATTGAAGATTCGCGCGGGCGTCGGGTGGCGCGCAGTATCATGGATAAGCTGCGCCGCGCTTCAGAACGTCAATCAACCGGCAACCGTTAACTATTGTCTTCCGTTTGTTCCCGGGATCTGTGGTGAACGCGTGGTTTACCTGTGGTTCACCACCGATCCCGGGAACGATTGGAAAACAATGGTAAGTAGTTACCCGTTCACTACAAAATTCCCAGCCACTTGTCTTGCGGCGTCGCAAACCCCGGGAATATCCGGTCGAGCGATGCCGCCCCCAAATGCTTTGATGCGAGCTCGCTAAACACACTCCGGAAATCCGTCGTGAGCGCGAGGTCACGTCCTTCATTCAACTGCTCCGGCGCCAAGCCCGGCCAACGTCCCAGCACTTTGTGAGAGCCCTTGAGTGCACCGCCGATCACAAACATCGCGCCTGCATGCCCGTGATCGGTGCCCCCCGTGCCGTTCTGCTTCACGGTGCGACCAAACTCGGACATCGTCAAAATCACAACATCATCCATGCGGTCACCCAAGTCGGCGACCAGCGCGGCAATACTCGTCGAGAAATCCGTGAGACGTTGCGCTAACTGACCCTGCGCCGCGCCCTGATTCACGTGCGTGTCCCATCCACCAATGTCAGCGAATGCGACTTCCAGTCCAACGCCTGCTTTGATCAACTGAGCAATGCTCAGCAGCCGCTGACCAAACTGCGATGTGGGATACGTGATCCCTGCGGCGGGTTTGTACTGCTGCGGATTTGCCGCACGCAACACTTTCAACGCTTCAAACATCTCGGCGCCGCTGCCGTGCACCAAGTCGGCATTGCCTGTGCGATACAGCGCTTCCAGCCGCTTTTCCGCTTCGCCACCATTGGTGCGAATCGAAAACTCGTCGATCGAATTCATCGACACCGTGGGCGACGCACCTTCAAGAATGCGCGGCGTCTGCGCGGTCATGGCGACCGCACGAAACGGAATCACGGCATTCGGCATCGTTGCGTTCGGCGCGCACGCTTCGCACGTCCCTTTCACCGCGAGATAGCGATTGAGCCACCCGTCCGTCGTGCCCTTCATGTCGGGCGTGCCCGTCTCCATGTAGTCCTGCGCGTCAAAGTGCGAACGCGTCGAACTCGGGCTGCCCACAGCATGGATGGGCGCCAACATGCCGCGATCGTACAACGGTTTGAACGACGCGAGCGCCGGATGCAAACCAAAGTATCCGTCGAGATCAATCGCAGCTCCCGCGCCAGTCGCGCGCGCCGGTGATCCGATCGAGAGCTGTGGACGCGCGGCGTAGTAGTGCGCGTCGCCAAAGGGCACAACGACGTTTAACGCATCCGCGGCGCCGCGTTGAAACAACACGATTAAAGTTTTGCCGCGCGCGGCGCGCGGTAAGTCCATCGCAAACGCAGTGCGACGCAGAAAACTGGGGCTGAGGCCAAGCGTCACCAACGACAGTGCGCCCGACTTGAGAAATACGCGGCGGTCCATGATTACTCTCCGTTAACGACGCTGAAACTCGGGTGCACCCAACGCCAACCCTACAATTTGCGCGAGCCCAACTGGTGGCGGCAGCGTACCGATCGCCTGCGTGGGTGTCGCGCCCTGTCCGGGCTTAATTGCTTCGCGTCCTGCCATTTTTTGCTGCTGATCCATCGGACGTCGCGCTGCACGCGCGTTCTGTCGCGCCGCCATGTCGGTGCCACTGCTGGTCATCGTCGCATCACCAT
>JANXUN010000249.1 GCA_025356185.1 Gemmatimonadaceae bacterium | reverse complement strand
AAGCGCGCGGTGGTTCTTATCTCGGTGAGAAACCGTTCGCCGCCGAGCGCTGCGCCGAGATCGGGGTGCAACACTTTGATCGCGACATCGCGATCGTGTTTGATGTCGTGCGCGAGATACACGGTGGCCATGCCACCCGCGCCAAGTTCGCGGTCGAGGCGATAGCGGTCGGACAGCGCGGTGGAGAGTCGTTCGACGACTGTCATGACAGAAACGCGGTGATCATGTAAACGCCATCAGTCGCCGTTGCCCAGACGTTCAAGGTCAGCCAAATCTTTCGTTCGCCCACTCGCGCGTTTGTTTTGCCGCAACCGTTCAAGATCTAGAAATGGAATGGCGCGACCACGGATCACATGCTCAACGCGCGCGTCCCATGCGCTCGCGAAATCGTCGACACCGCTGATGGCCGTGAGCACGTCGACGCGGTTTGGTGGAAGACCAATCTGAATCACCATGCCCGGCGTTGTCAGGTCACTCAGTGTCACACCGAGCGCGTCGAGTCGGGCGCCAAACTTCGCAAGCGCATGCAACGTCTTCTCGGCATTACCGCGCTCACAATCGATCCACACATCGAGATCTTGCGTCGCACGCGGAAATCCGTGTACCGCCATCGCGTGCGCGCCGACCACCACGAAACGCGCACCGCCGTCGAGCAGCTCGCTCAGTAGCGCGAACCAGTCATCACCGATCACGGACGAATGACGCGCACGGGAGTTCCACGACGCGGATTCGAATGTGGTGTCGAGGGACTGAATTCCAGCATGCGTTCTGTCAAACGCGCCACCAGTTCGAAGCGTTCTTCAGCGGTGGTGCTTTCCGAGAGATCGTCCGCAGGCTCCTCGCCAAGGCGAAACACGCGCACGGGCAGTCGATCGCGACGAGGGATTTCTTCACGAGCGCTCATTGCAGAAAGATAGTTCTCGTTTCGCGTCGCCGCTGTCGATCAGCGGGAGAATGTGCAGATGTTGTAGACGCGCGGCGGTGCGTATCTCGGTGAGAAATCGTTCAACGCCGAGCGCCGCGGTCGATCCGGTAGCTGTGGCTCAGTGAGGCGGCCAGACGGTCGATGATGTGAGACATTGTGTACCAATGTGCTACTTCGCGGCGCGATTTGCATTGTGATCTGCACTATCCGAGCGTTCGGCCACTGCCAGTCACTGGCTCGTGTGCAAGGGTGTCGGCGTCATCGCTTCGCGGGTTGCGCCATGCGCTCCTTCAACTCGTCGAACCAGCCCGTTACAACGACGATCCGATCCCGCTTCGAGCCCGAACGTGCGAGCGTCAACAGTTCGCCCGTCCGACGATTGACGTCGAGTGCACGATCCGGGCTTGCGCGCACATACGTGTCGACCAACATACTGTCGCGCCGCGTTACCTCGACACCCGAACTGAATCCCAACGAAAGGGAGACGATCGCAGCACCACTTCGTGCCACGAGGGCGCGGCCGTCGCCTCGCCAAGCCGGCTCTGTTGCCCCGTTCGTCGTCAACTGAACTCGTGTCGATGGATCGATGGTGCTGACGACGAATACCTCCGATCGCGCGGTTTCATTGCTTGTGAACGCCAACCACCGACCGTCTGGCGAGAGGCTTGGCTGAAGTTCGTCGCCGTCTGCGTTGGTGAGCATGCGCGGCGCCGATGTGCCGTCGAGCGGGAACAGCATGATGTCGTGGCGGAACGGCCCGCCAACCACGACCACGATCGATTTTCCGTCTGGAGTGAAGATGAACCGAAAGGGCGCCCGCTTCGGTGTGGGTATCGATTCCGGTATTCCGCTGCCGTCCGCGCGCTGCCAGCGGATCGCGGCGCCAATGCTGTCCGTATGAATCCACCCGACTCGCGTGCCGTCTTCACTCCATTCCGGCGAGCCGCTCTGGCCGTCACGAGTCATTCGTAACTGTTGACCGCTCGCGCGTGTGAGGATCCAAATGTCGCTACGCGATCCTTCTGACCGTTCGATGGCGACGCGCTCGCCATTCGGCGACAACCGCGGATGCGCGTACATACCGTCGGCGAATCCGAGATCATGCTCGCGACCGTTCGGATCGATTATGATGGGTCGCTGCGTCTCGCCGCCCGCGACATACACGAGCACACCGTTCCGCGAAACGTCGTACAACGCTCCGCCGTTCGGGCGCACGAACACGCCTTCGAGAACACGCACTGCAGGGCCTCGCACCTCGAGCGTGCGCAGATCAAACGGCGCGGCGAGAATCGCCCCGTCGCTTTGCGCCACGAGAATGTGACCGCTGCTCACGTAGCGCGGGCTCGAGCCCCTGATTCCGAGCCGTGTCACCTTCCCGTCGGCGATTCGCACGGCCAAAACATCCATGTCGTTCGAGGGTCGTGCTTCGAGATAGTGATTGAAGACAACGGCCTCGCCGCCGGGAAGGACAAAGGGCCACGTGTATCCTTCACCGGCAGCCGAATCGATGGCTGTCACGCGCGTCACCGGATTGCCGCTGCTATTCGTGCGCCAGAGAGAGCCGCCGCGAGTGAACGCGATCACGTCGCCGTCGCCCCAGTTCGCTCGGCCGGCGTCATCGGCAATCTTCGCGGGCGGACGCCCGTCGCGGGGAACGGTGGCCAGCGCCCGATCCGCTCGCTGAATCGCGAGCTCTCCAGTCGGCGAGAAAACGTGCGCAAACGCCGCGCCCGTTCCGGGTATCTCCTGGACATTCAGGTCGTCGAGCCGCCGCCGATACAGCACCCGGCCGAATTTCGACGACGTGCCGGTGTAAACGATCTCCGATCCATCAGGAGAGATCGTTAACGACTGCGCCGCCGATGTAGGTACGATGGCCTGTGAATCGGGTAGCTCGAGCGTGAAACGCGCTCGCGGAGTTGGCGTCGCGGACGCCGGCCGCCGCCACGCCCACATCGCCGTGATGATCGAAACAATCGCAACACCGAAAGTCGCGATAAACCATGGCAAAGGTACGACGCGACGGCTCTCGCGCGACCTGCGTATCGCCGTCGCACCAGACGTGTTGAACGCGGGATTCGCCAAGGCGTCGCCGAACGCTTTCGCATTCTCGAATCGATCGGCGGGCAACTTCGCGAGTGCGGTGAACACCGCATGCTCAACGTGCTCCGGCACCGTGTCACGCAGAGTGTGCAGCGACGTCGGTTTTTCATTGAGAACTTTTGCGACGATGGCTTGCACACTGCTGCCCGTGAACGGCGCGTCGCCAGCGAGCATTTCGTACGTGACGGCGCCGAGTGCGTAGATGTCGCTGCGCGCATCAATGCTGCGCTCCCCCATCGCTTGCTCGGGCGACATGTACTGCGGCGTGCCGAGCGACAGTCCCGTTTGCGTCATGCGCTGACCGCCGCCGGATTGCACCGCGAGTGCGATGCCGAAGTCGGCAACGAGCGCGCTGCCGTCATGCAGTAGAATGTTTTCCGGCTTGATGTCGCGATGAATCACGTTCTGCCGATGTGCGTAGTCGAGCGCACTCGCGACTTCGCGCGCAAT
>JANXUN010000305.1 GCA_025356185.1 Gemmatimonadaceae bacterium | reverse complement strand
TCTCCCGTCTCCCGTCTTGCCGTTGGTCTCCCTTCCGCCTTCTCCCGTCTCCCGTCTGCGTAGCCACTACGTTCCGCCAAACCACTCGTATCCGCGATCGCTCCAATAGCCCCCATTTCGCTCGGCCATAAACACGATCTTGGTTAAGTACTTCGTGTTTTTGTAGCCGAGCTTAATGGGTGAGTGCACGCGGGCCGGCGCGCCGTAGGCGGGAGTCAACGCCTGGCCATCCTTGCCGTACACCAAAATGGTTTGCGGGTGCGTCACGCTCTCGATGTCCCAACTCTCGTGGTAATCGTTGTCGAATGACTGAAAATCCACGTGGGTCGCGTTGGCGTTCACCCCTGCGCGCGCAATGATTTCCGTCATTGGAACGCCGTGAAATCGTGCAACGGCGTTCCAACCTTCCACGCAAAAATGATCGACACGTTGTTCGACGCTGGACATCGCTGTGAGCTCCGCGAGCGACAGCGTGAGCGGCGTGGTGACCAGTCCACTCACCTCAAGCGCCCACGGCGTGAACGTCGCGTCGTATTTCGGAACGGCATCGGACACGAAGTACGATGGGAATCGAGCACCAGCGACCTTCGCGCCCGGTGAGCCGTAGTCCATACTCCGGTGACTGAACAACCACTTTTCGATCGACTCGTTTTTGCGTTCCGCATATGCTAATGCGCGCGCAGCCGACTCCGGTCCCGACGAATCGCACGCCGCCAACCACGCAAGTGCGAGTGCGGACGCGCTGGATTTGAAAAATGCGCGGCGATCGACGTGCGCCGAGTCCGTATGTGCGACGCGCTCGATGCTGCGATCGATCAACGCGATGGCTTTGAGGCGAATGAGACGCGAAGTCATGAATGACTCTCCGTGGCGACGATCGCGGGCGCGTCTGGCTTTGGGAGCAGTCCCTGAAACGGACGCGCGTTACGCGCTTCTGGTGAGAAGCGATCACTATGTCCGCCGGTAATCATGCTGCGCAAACTGTACGGATCGACGCTGATGACCATGAACACATGCACCGCCGACAGCGCGACAAGAATAAGCATCGCGCTAAAGTGTAAGAAGCGCGCCCACACGTATCCGCCGAGCATTCCGGTGAGCCATCCCAACGTGACGGGCTTCCAAATAGCGATACCCGTAATGACAATCATCGCGGCGACAAACGGCATGACAAAGTACGTCGCTTTTTGCAGCGCATTGTGCTTGCCTTGGTGTGGATGATGTTTGCGGGCGTACGTATAAAATCGAATCATCTCGATCGCATCGCGCCAATCGCCTTTGCGCGGCACTAAATCGCGCCACTCGCCGTGTAAATAGATAAAGCCCACGTACACGATGCCCGTGGTCACCAGCACCCACATCATGGCGAAGTGCCAATGACGCGCGCCGCCCAGCCATCCGCCAAAGGTGAGCCACGCGGGAATGTGCTTGCCTTCCCACGGATTCAGGCGAAACGTTTCGCCGATTCGGGCAAACGACGGATGCGCGTTGAAGATGCGCAGTCCGCTCCCCACCATGATGGTAAAGGCGACGGCATTGATCCAATGCGTGAGCCGTACAACCCAATGGTGACGCGCACGCGGCGATGTTCTTGTGGTCATTACAGCGCTCCAGGGTGCCGCAGCTCACCCGCTACTGCCAGCATGCTGACGACTCGCAGCCGAAGCGACGCGGTGGTTGCCCCGTCGGGCGTGTGAATTGCCGCCCGCGCATCACGCACAGCGCGTAAGAAACGCTGTTCGAAGGTAAAGTGTGCGGGACACCGTTCGCACTCGACGAGATGTGCGTCTACGGCGGCCACGTCAAGCGCGTTCAGTTCGCCGTCGAGGTAGTCCCACAATCGGCGAACGGTCTGTTCGCAGTTAAATGTCGGCACGTCGCCCAATCGTGAATTGGCAACTGTCATCATCGCTGACCTCCCGTTTGCGTCGCCGGAATGAGGCCGGCATCCTGTCCGTACAGTACCAGCGACTCCTGCAGGACGCGTCGCGCTCGAAAGAGCCGCGAGCGCACCGTTCCAATCGGCACCTGCATCACGTCGGCGGCAGCGGCATAGTCGTAGCCCTCTAAATCGATAAGCACAACTGCCGTACGCAATACGGGAGACAGCGCGTCGAGCGCTTTCGCGATGGCCGGCGCGATATCGAGACGGTCAAAAAGCGCCGCGCTTCCGGACGCTTCGAGCGAATTGTGTAACCGTACCGCCTCGCGAGTTTCGTCGGTCGGATCATCGCTCAGCGATAGCCTTTCGCGCTCGTTGCGCTCGCGATCACGCAAGAATGCGTGTTTACAGATGGTGAACAGCCAACGGCGCATATCCCCATCCGGTTGAAAAGTGTGTCGCCCACGAAATGCACGGAGATACGTGTCCTGCACGAGATCATCAGCGTCCACCGCGTCTCGCGTGAGTGAGCGTGCGAACCGCTCGACGTGCTCCAGGCACGCGAGCGCCTCGACCTCAAATCGTACTGCTGCTGCGGTCTCCGCCACGGCGGCTCCCTGTTTCGTTCTGGTCCGTACCGCTTGGTTATTCGCGTCGCCGTGAGACTTACGTCTGCCGGATGGGGACGGATGCGTATCGACGGGAGGGGGGTGCCGAATCATATCTGCGGTACCTATCCGCGCCGCCGAAAATCAGTTCCGCGTGGAATTTGTGACAGTTGTGCCGTGTGGATGACGGATCGTGGCCGGCACAGTGATCGAGGGCACACCGGCACACACCAGCGCCGTTAAGCAGTACGCCCGAGCGGTCGAACTTTACAACAGGCTGCGGCTGACCTCGACGACGAGGGCAGGCGGCCGCAGTGGCGGTAGCAACGGAGCGAGTGGTTCATGGGGCTTGAATCAACAACGCGAATGTTGGCACCATTTCTCGACCGACTCACGGACGAAGAGCTGGATGCCATTCCGTACGGCGTCGTGCAGCTCGACGCACAGGGATTTGTGCTGTCGTACAATCGCGCGGAGATGGCGAATGCGTTGTGGAATGCGCAGCGTCCGATCGGCCAGGACTTTTTTGCCGACATCGCGCCATCAGCGCGCGTGCCTGAGATCTTTGGGCGATTCGTCGACGCGTTTGCGTCGCAATCGTGCGACGACGTCTTCCGATTCACGTACACCTGCGGCGACCTGCCACGGACCGTCCGCCTGCGTATGTATTTTTCGATGCGCACTGACACGATCTGGTTATTTACGGCAGCGCCCGACGGCGCACCGCTCGGGAACGGTGCGGAATACGTCGACACATTGTCGATTGATCGACGGCGTGTCGTGACAATGTAGACCAGCGGCTAGATTGAGAGCGAAGGCACCGGCAGTACACCTCTCACTCGACGTCGCCGTATGCTCGCACTGTTTTCGTTGTTGCTGTCGTTGCAGGCGCCGGTCGACTCGACGCACTGCGTCGCCGCTGCGCGATTTTTGCGCGAAACGCAGCATATGGTGACGATCACCGAGACGGACACCATCGATGACTGGCGCACGCATCAGCGCTTGGCTGGGTGCCGAGTGACCGCAGCTGGCGGCAGCGACGTCGGCATCGCGCGCGAAGCGCCGCGGTTGTACGAGCGATTGCGTGCGGCGCAGTGGACACGCACACCGGATCCCAAAGACTCACCAAACGAAGGGTCGTTGCGCTTTCGATGGCAGCGCTCCGACTGTTTGTTCAATATCAATGCACAGGCGTTGCTCAACACCGACGCCGAAATGCGCGTCAATGAACTCGTGAAGGTTGCAGCTGGCTCGACGCGCTATCAGGTGTTTGTCATGTGTACACCAGCGATGCCCGCGAAAGAGTCCGCGCCGATCACCGCGCGATAAACGCATCGCGCCGCGCGGCGAGACCCACGCTCACGCGAGAAATCGACGCGCCAGCTGCTCCAAGCGATCATCATTCGTGCGCTCGGCGTCCAGTCGGATCGCTTCAACGTACTCTCGAAGCCGCGGCTCACCCCAGTAGTAGCCCGTGGCGCGCTCGGCGAGCTGTGTTTCATTCACGCGGGCCGCCTCGAGCAGCGCGCGTGCGCAGGCACGATCGTACTCCGGGTCGTCCCGCTCCGGCAGATAATAGTTGCGGCGCGGCATCTCGCCTTCCGCATCATCTCGCAAAAACGCTCGTGACACAACGCCTCCTAGCGAGGCCGTCGCGACGTGCGACAGCGTATAGAAAGATAGCGTGGTTGCCGCACGCGAGATCAGCAACTGACTTGCCATCCTTGCCCGCGCGCGAAATATTCCTGGAGGCGCACAGGGCGCCACCGGTCCGCGGAGAGGGGTATCCCCACCTGAGTTCGCCGATGTTCGTCGCATCACTACGAACTTCCAGCCCTGCGGTGCGGACCCGGGCATCATGGAGGTCGTAGAATGTTCGACGAATCTGTCGATTCACTGCGCCGTCAAGCAAAACAGCTTGTCAAATCGGCGCGCGACGGTGATCCCGTAATCATCGAATCACTTCGAGCGCAGCTGCCTCAACTCGCTTCGCTCGACAACGCGGCGGTCGCGCGCGAGATCAAGCTGGCTGACGTGCAACATGCGATGGCTCGCACATCTGGTCGTGCGAGTTGGAAAGAGCTGATCGCGCTCGCGCAGCAGGTCGATTTAATTGACGTGCATGCGGCGCGTTTTCTGCAAGCTGTCAGCAATGAACAGGTCGATCGTGCGATCGAGCTATTAAGCGCGCATCCAGCGATCGCGGAGTACAGCATTCACACCGCGGCGACAGTCGGCAACGTGAGCGCGGTGCGCACGTTCATCGCGGCAAATCCGGCGAGTGCGACGCTGGTCACAAAGCCCGACGACAACGCGCCCATCATTTACGCGGTGTTGAGCAAGATCAAGACGCGACTCAACGTCGACGTCCCGACGCGCGTGGAGCTGGTGCGAGTCTTGCTCGATGCGGGCGCGAGTCCGAACACCAGTGTGCCGTTTGGCGAGGACGCGCGCATTCCGCTGTTGTATTTCCCATCCGCAGCGGGCGACGCCGCCGTCGTCAAGCTGCTGCTGGAACGCGGAGCAAATGGCAGAGATGGCGAGAGTGTGTATCACGCTGCTGAGCACAACCGGCGAGAATGCCTTGCACTGTTGCTCGAGTACGGCGCAGATATCAG
>JANXUN010000128.1 GCA_025356185.1 Gemmatimonadaceae bacterium | reverse complement strand
TACCGCAGCTGCTCAGCAGGCCGACTCGGTCGCTGGGCGTGCGAAGGCCGATTCCCTGCTGCGCGTCCGGGGCGATAGCGCAAGACGTGATAGCGTCAGACGCGATAGCGCGACGGCCCTCACCACCGTCAGGGTCGTCGGCCGAGCCGACAATCTCTCAGGCGTGGCGCAAAGCGCGTCGCAAGGACGCATCGGACGCGCAGACCTCAGGCTGCGTCCGCTCGTGCGTGAAGGAGAAATCCTAGAGAACGTCCCCGGCATGATTCTCACCCAGCACTCGGGCGACGGCAAAGCGAATCAAATGTTTGTGCGCGGATTCAACCTCGATCACGGCACCGATTTCGAGACGCGCATTGAATCGATGCCGCTCAACATGCCCACGCACGCGCACGGACAAGGCTATTCCGATCTCAACATGCTCATTCCCGAGCTCGTTGATCATCTCGAATACAAGCTCGGCACCTACTACGCCGAACTCGGCGATTTTGGTGCAGCCGGTGGTGCGACGTTGCATCTCGCGCGCACGCTGACGCAGCCGATTGCGCATGCAGAAGGCGGCGCGTGGGGTTACGCGCGCACGGTCCTCGCGGGCAGCACAACTGTTGGCAACAGTACCTTCTTGTTAGGCGGAGAAGCGAAGCGTTACGACGGACCGTGGGATATCGCCGAGGGACTGCGGAAATACAGCGGTATGGGTCGGTGGACGTGGCGCAGTGGACGCAACGAGCTGTCGCTGTTGGGACTTGCGTATACAAATCGTTGGAATTCGTCTGATCAGATTCCGTCACGTGCTGTGATTGACGGCGAGGTGTCGCGCTTCGGGCAGATCGATCCGACACTCGGCGGCGCCACCGATCGGCACAGTCTGTCGTTGTCGTGGCGGCGCGCGATGAACAGTGGTCTGCTGCGCGTTGATGCGTACGCGGTGCGTTACGCGTTCAATCTGTATTCCAACTTCACGTACTTTCTCGATGACGCCACACGCGGAGATCAGATAGAACAGGCCGATCACCGCTCGATTGGCGGGTTAGACGCGGAATACACGCGCGCCGCTCAGCTGTTCGGCGTTGATCACGTCGTGCGCATTGGCGTGCAAAGTCGGTACGACGACGCGAACGTGTCACTCAATCGATCGCAGCAACGTGTGCGAGCCGAAGCCGTGCGCGCCGACAAGATCGGCGAGGGTAGTGCTGCGCTGTGGACCAGCGTCGAATCACGATGGACGCCACACGTTCGCACGATTTTTGGATTGCGCGAAGATGGCTACGCGTTTGACGTCGCGAGTGATCGCGCCGAGAACTCCGGATCACGTTCCGCGGCTATCACCAGTCCGAAGGCATCGATCGCGTTTGGCCCGTTTAACGGCACCGAGTTTTATGTGGGCGGCGGACTGGGATTTCATAGCAACGATGCGCGCGGTAGCACGATCTCCGTCGATCCAACAAGTGGGTCTGCTGTTTCGCGCGTCGATCCGCTGGTGCGTTCACGCGGCGGTGAAGTCGGTGTTCGCACGTCCACAACAAACGGCTTTCGCTCGTCGGCGTCGTTGTGGTATTTGTCGCTCGACAGCGAGCTGTTGTTTGTCGGCGATGCCGGTACGACCGAGCCACAGGGACGCAGTCGTCGCACGGGCGTCACCGTCGCAAATTTTTGGCGCCCCGATCCGCGACTCACGGTTGATGCAGACATTTCGTTCACGCGTGCACGCTACGTCGACGAGCCGAGGGGTGCGCAGTTTGTGCCCGGCGCGCTTGAGAACGTGATCGCGGCTGGCATTTCGTGGGAACCCACAATGCGCGGCATTTTTGCCGTGTTGCGCGTTCGGCATTTTGGCGCACATCCACTTATTGAAGACAACAGTGTGCGCGGCACACCAACCACGCTCGTCAACAGCAGCGTTGGTTACTCGTTGGGTCGCGCGCGCGTGTCGGCGAGCGTGCTCAATTTGTTAGGAGCACGCTCGCGCGACGTTCAATACTTTTACGCGTCGCGACTTGCAGGTGAATCGACTGCTGGTGTCGAGGATATTCACTTTCACCCCGTCGAGCCGCGACAACTGCGCATCGGGCTGTCGTTGGGAATGTGAACGCGCGGAGGCGTGAGCTCGCGAACGCGCTAGCCAGCGAAGCAGTACGTACACCCCGCTTCTTGCGCTTTCGCCACGCCCAGCACTCCACTTGGCAGCACGAACGCACCCGGAATCACACCAGCGGTCCAATCCGCAAGCGCGACTGCGGGCTTTACCCCTGCGCCCGCTGCCGTCATCTCGGAAATGACTTTGATCGCGAGTCCGCACACGCCAATCACGACACCTTTGGCGAGCAGCTTGTCGGCAGATGCGTCGATGTTCATCATGTCGCCCGCTTTCGATTTGTAAAAGATGTTGCGGATCGCGGGTGCTTTGGTAGCGGGATCAGTGACGTTCCACAGCTTGCCAAGTGCGTACTTTTTCCAAACAGCATCGTTGAGTGCGAGTCCCACACCAAAGTGTCGCGCTACTACCATCGCGCTAATGTCGTTGACCGCGAGTTTGTAGTGCTCCGTCATCGTGTTCAGATACGTCGCGGCGAACATGAGCGGAAATCCGGCGTTGAGTGCCGGCGCGTCAAAAACCTGTTTGTGTTTGCCTTTGAGACCTTTAAGCCACGGGTCATCGTCGGGCGGCGCCATTGACGCCGCCGCGGCGGGAACGAGCGGCATGGCGGCAAGTGCGAGCGTACCCGCGGCAATTGAACCAATAAATGCACGACGAGCAGACGGCGAGCCATCATCACGCGACATGGACTGCTCCTGAGAGAGAGGAGCCGTAGAACATGCGGCGTTGTCTCCCAGCGGGCTAGCCCACCCGCAGTCTCGCCACGAGTGCCTGAAACCGGGGTTCGCCACGCCACGAGTCAAACCGTGGATCGACGTTCAGTGCGAGCAGGTCGAACGATCGATCGTCAAACGCTCTGGCGAGCCAGGCAAACCCGGCGTCGGCGTCTCCAAGTGCAAAGTGCACAAAGGCGAGGTCGAGCGGCGAGACCTACCGATCGACGGCAATCGCTTCAAGTTCGCGTAGTTGCTGAAACGGCGCGCTCGCTGCGCTGCTCTACGACATGCAGTGCGGACCGTTGTTCGCCAAGTTCATCTTTCTCCTCGGCCGCGCTGGTGGGATTTCGGCGCAAGTGACCGAAGAGTACACGCGTGAACGACCGATGCGCATTCGCATTCCCGTGCAGTACGACGACGAGGCGCCCCGCGACGTCCCCTGATGCGCCCGTAGCGCGTTGATCGGCTCGCGGGGCGGTATCGGCACACTCGTCGCTTCGACATGTTTCAGCAATGATTGATCCTGCTGTCGACCTCGCTCCCGGCATGCTGCTCGCCGATCGTTTTGACGTCGAAACGGTGCTCGGGCGCGGCGGCTTTGCGACGGTGTTTCGCGCGCACGATCGCGTGCTTGATCGACCTGTCGCCGTCAAACTGCTCAACGCCGCCGCGTCGACTCTAATCGATGCGGCGAGGTTCGATCGCGAGATTAAGCTCACCGCGCGCCTCGTGCACCCCAGCATCGTTCCGTTGTTCGACTCTGGGGTAGTGTTTACGCGCCGCTTTTATGTGATGCCATGTATCGACGGCAACACCGTGCGACATCTCATCGTCGAGCACGGCGTGTGCGGCATGCGTCAGGCAATTCGCCTCGCCGGCGATGTCGCCGAAGCGCTGTCATACGCGCACTCGATGGGCGTCGTCCATCGCGACATCAAGCCGGAAAATATTTTTCTCAGCGATGGGCGCGCGCTCGTCGCCGATTTCGGCATTGCGCGTCACATGGATCGCACGTCAAACGCCACGGCGGTGACCGAACATGGCGCGGCGATCGGCACCGTCGCCTACATGAGCCCCGAGCAGGCGCTGGGCGAGCAAGGCATCGATGGCCGCTCCGATCTGTACGCACTTGGATGCGTGCTGGTCGAGTTGCTGACCGGCGCACCTCCGTTCGTTGGCAATTCGGCGATGGCGGTACTCTCGCAACACATCACGTCGACGCCACAAATCCACGATCGCCTGACAGGCACTCCCGCGCCATTGGTTGCGCTGATTGCACGTCTCTTGGCAAAGCCGCCAGATCAGCGGCCGGCGTCTGCCGCAATCGTTGTCGAAGAGTTGCGGAGTATTGGCGCACATCTGTCAGCGCCGCGCGCCGCCTCGATGCGCGCTTCAGCGACAATGGAGGCGCCGAAGCTCCCATCACCACCGCCTATCGTCACCGAAAGCGATCGGCTCGCCGACGAAGCGCGCAAGCTGTTTGACCGCTCAGTGCAAGGAGGTGCGAGTACACGCAGTGCACTCGACATGGCGCTCGTGTACGCTGAGCGCGCGGTAGCGCTTGACGAGATGAGCGCCCGCGCACTGACCGTGCTCGGTGACGTCGTGCACGTGCGGGGCTTTCGCGGTTTCGACGACGAGTCGCACTCGTTTGCGCGTGCGATGCAGCTGCGACTCAAAGCCTTGTCGATTGACGACAACATTGGAGAGCTCCACGCTTCGATGGGCGTCACTGCGCTGTACTGGGACGATGACTTTCAACGCGCGGGCACCCACCTCAAGCGCGCCGTCGAACTCGCGCCCCACGACAGCAGCGCGCATCGCCATTTTGGATGCTGGCTCAAGATGTCTGGTCGGTTTGAAGACGCCTTGGCGCATGTGCGCATGGCCGAAGAACTCGCACCTGAAGCACCTCACATTAAAATTGCCGTTGCCGATGTGCTGATGTCGCTCGGGCGCTACGTCGAAGCGATCGTCCCATTGCAAGCCGCCTTGCGCATCACGCCTAACTATGAACAGGCCACCGAGCGCTTGGAAATGGCGTGTCATCGCAGCGGTCGTTTCGACGATGCGTTCGCGGCGCGGCGCACGATGCTCGGCACACACCGGCTCTTTGACAGGCTGTCCAAGTTGACGGAGATGTTTGAGCGCGATGGATGGGAGGCGACGCGCGAACAAGACTTGCGCGCCGAGCTCGCGGCACTGCTCGCGCGCGCCGACAGCGAAGATCCGTTCAAAGATCCGCAGGGAAGCCGTCAACTCTCCGATCGGTTGATCATCGCGTACGGTGAGCTCGGCGAGTGGCATCGCGCAATGGATTGGGTGGAGCGCGGCTATTATTTGCGCCCAGGCCGTCTTATTCGCGTATTGACCGATTTGCCATTCGATCGGCGGGGCCTTGCGGTTGATCGTCGCTACGCGCGTTTACTGCGCACTGCGGGGCTCGACGCGCTACTGTAGACGGCGATTTGGTCAGTCGCGCTCTACGATGGCCGGACGGAGGTCGCGCTCGCAAGTTTGGACGCTATTTTGTGCCATGCGCGTTCTCGTCGTCGAAGATGATCTGGAAGTCCGCGACTTCCTCCTGCGTGTGCTTCGCGAAGCGGCGTGGGCCGCCGATGGCGCATCCTCCGGTCAGCGGGCGCTCGATCAACTCGCGAGTGCCCCGTACGACTTGATCATTCTCGATGTCGGGCTTCCAGACATCGATGGATTCGCCGTGTGCAGTGCGTTGCGTGCGCGCGGCGATCGCACGCCGGTGCTCGTCCTGACCGCGCGCAATGCCGTCAACGATCGGGTGCGTGGACTCGACGCGGGCGCCGACGACTACCTCGCGAAGCCGTTCGCCGTGAGCGAACTGCTCGCGCGATTGCGTGCCCTCTCACGACGACCCGCCGATACGCTCGAGCCGGTGCTCCGCCTCGCCGATCTCGAACTCGACCCCGCAACGCATCGCGCAGTTCGCGCTGGCACACCCATTGTCTTGACCAGCCGAGAGTTTTCACTGCTCGAATACCTCATGCGCAATCCGCGACGCATTTTGAGTCGCACGCAGATCCTCGAGCACGTGTGGGACGACAACTTCGATCCCGTGGCAAACGCGGTCGACGTCCTGGTTGGTCGCGTGCGCCGAAAGATTGACCGCGACGGCGTCAAACCGATGATGCACACCGTGCGCGGCATGGGCTACATGATTTCCGATGAGTAGCCTGCGCGCGTGCGCGCGGTCCCTGTTTATGTCATGCGCGTAAGCGGCTTGCGCCTGCGCCTGGCAGGTGGATTCGCGGCAGCGTTTGCAGTGGGTCTCGCGCTTCTCGCCGCATTTGGCATCGCCTATCTCAAACGGGAGTCAACGCGTCGATTTGATGTGCGACTTGACTCAGTTGTCGGCGAAGTCATCGCCGAGTTGCGCCGCGAAGAAACAGAGTATCCCGATTCATCACTCACTTTTGTGGCCAGCAGAGTCGCCACCGAATGGTCGGACACGAACGATGCGTTCGTCATCTTCGATGTGGCTGGCACCGCGATCGGCGCATACGACCCTCATCACCTGAGCCAACGCATTCGCGAGGCGCTCGCGGCATCGCCCGATGCCGTCCGACTGAGCTTGATCCAAACCGATCCACATCTGCGTGTGCGCATCGTGGACGCGGCGCCGTTTCAACGAGCGTTGCAATCGGGCGCGCGCGTGCACATCGTCACCTTTGGATCGAGCGAAGGCATCGAACAAGATTCACAACTCTTGGGCGTGCTCTTCGCCGTCAGTGCACCGCTGATCGTACTGATCAGTCTTGCCGCAGGCTACGTGCTCGCAGGCCGCGCGCTCAAGCCCGTGCGTGACTTAGCCAACGCCATGTCCGCGATCGCGCCGACCGATCTCAATCACCGTCTTGCAGCTGGCACACCGCAGCGATGAAGTATCCGCCGTGGCCATCGAGTTTAACGCACTGCTTGGACGCCTCGAAGAAGCGCAGCGACGCAATGGAAATTTTGTACGCGAAGCCGCGCATCAGATACGTACTCCACTCACCCTTGTACTGGGAGAGGCGGGACATGCACTGCGCACGGACCATGATCGTGCAACCGATGATCCCGCTGCCATGTTCGCCGCACTTGGTCGGATCCGCACGGCCGCCGAAGTCATGCGGCGACGTGTGGACGAACTGTTTCGCTTGGCCGAGGTGCGCACGGGCGAGGCCGTGCGATTGGAGCAACAGGTGGAGTTAGATGGCCTCGTGCTCGAATGCACCGACCTCATGCGCGCGCGCGCGACCGAGTCAGGACACAAGCTTGCGATTGGCGCCGCTGACGCAGCGGTGGTGACCGGTCACTCGGCGTTGCTACAAGAAGCAGTGCTCGAACTCCTCGAAAACGCGTGT
>JANXUN010000100.1 GCA_025356185.1 Gemmatimonadaceae bacterium | reverse complement strand
ACGGTGACACCACTGTCGCGCGCGGATATCGGCAGCGACATCACCGTGCTCGGCAAGGTTATCGCGAAGGGCGTGTTACCCACGCGCAAAGGGCTGCGCGTATTCCAAGCGGTGCTGCAAGACGCGAGCGGCATGCTGGAGATTGCGTGGCCTGGACAGCCGTTTCTCGATCGCACCATCAACAAAGATGATTGGTTGTTGTGTACCGGCGTCGTGAGATTTTTTCACGGACGACGATTGCAGCCGCGCGAGTACGTCAATCTTGGACCCGACGAAGAGGGCACGTCGCACGGACGTGTGCTTGCTGTGTATTCAAGCACCGAAGGGCTCAGCGTTCGCGTACTGCGCGCTCTTGTACAGCAACATCTCGATGCGCTGTTGCCGCTGGTTCATGAAGTCTTGCCGACAGACATGCTGCGCGAGGCCGCGGTGCCGTCGCTCGCCGACGCGCTGCGCATGGTGCACCGGCCAGCGTCCGTGGCAGAAGCACTCGAGGGGCGCGGGCGGCTGGCGTTCGAAGAGCTGTTGTATGTGCAACTCCTGCATCGACGCGCGAACCAGCTGGCGCGATCAACACGTTCAGGTACGGCGTTCCTCAACCAGCGCGTGCTGACGTCGCAGCTACGCGCCGCACTGCCATTCACGCTGACCGGGGCGCAGGTGCGCACCATTCGCGAAATTGTTGCCGACATGGGCAGTCCTCGACGCATGCATCGTTTGCTGCAAGGAGACGTCGGCAGTGGCAAGACCATCGTGGCGCTTTTCGCGGCGCTGTTGTGTATGGAGAACGACAAGCAAGTCGCATTCATGGCGCCTACCGAGCTCCTCGCCGAACAGCACGAACGAACTGCGACAGATCTGCTGGCGCCACTCGGGATCTCGCCGGTCTTGCTCACGGGTCGGTTAAGCGCGAAAGACCGACGAGCCGCGCTTACGCGATTGCAATCGTACGAACCCATCCTCGCCATCGGCACGCACGCGCTCATTCAATCAGACGTGCAGTTCGGTGACCTCGGACTCGCGATTATCGACGAGCAGCACCGGTTCGGCGTCGAGCAACGTGCGACTCTTGGAGAAAAAGGACGCAACCCGGACGTGCTGCTTATGAGCGCGACGCCGATTCCGCGTTCACTCGCGCTCACACTGTACGGCGATCTGGATGTCAGCGTGCTCGATGAGCGGCCTCCGGGTCGGCAGCCTGTCACCACGGTGCATCGACCAGAATCGGCGCGTCACAAAGTCATGGAATTCGCCAACAGCGAAATCGAGGCCGGTCGACAGGTCTACATCGTGTATCCGCTCATCGAGACGTCCGAAAAGATCGATCTCAAGGCCGCGACGGTGATGTTCGATGAATTGACGCAGGGTCCGTTTGCATCGCGTCGCGTCGCGTTACTGCACGGGCGTTTGCCCGCGGACGACCGCGATCACATCATGCGACAGTTTCGCGACGGTGCGATCGATGTGCTCGTAGCGACAACTGTCATTGAAGTCGGCATCGATGTGGCCAACGCGACAGTGATGATCATCGAACACCCCGAACGTTTTGGACTCTCGCAACTACATCAGTTGCGCGGACGCGTGGGACGGGGTGCCGAGCAGTCGTATTGCATTTTGCTGGGCGATGTCGGCGCCGATGCGGCCGAACGTCTTACGCTCTTCGCCGACACCGACGATGGCTTCGAGATCGCGAAAGCCGATCTCGCGTTCCGAGGCATGGGCGATCTGTTTGGTGCGCGTCAGCACGGCCTTCCCGCATTCAAGATTGCCGATCCGATTCGCGACGAGGCGCTCAACGAGCGCGCGCGTGTAATAGCGGAGCGTGTGCTTGCCGTTGACCCCGAACTCAGCGCGCTGGTGCACGCCCCAATGCGACGCGCGCTAAACGCAGGATACGCGCGGGCACTTGAGCTGTTTCGAGTGGGCTAGCGTCCGCGGCATCGCGCACGCTGAGCAACAGCTTGCCATGAAATGGGCTGCGTTCGTGACCGATGAGCAGCGACGCGATTTCGTCATCTGACTCGACCAGCAAACCGCGCACCGTGGCCGTCGCGGGCACCTCAAACGTCAACTCGGCGTCGTGCTTCTCCCCTGGTCGGAGCGGCGCGAACAGTGGCGCCGGTGTCAACTCGCGAACACGCACGGCGGAAATCTGTTCGCCACTGCGATTCACAAGCGCAAAGCGTCGACCGCCCGGATAGAGTGGTGCGTCGCCGCGTCGCTCTGAAATGCTGGTCTCGTCAAAGTATTCGCGCACCGTCACGACAAGCGTGGAGCGGTCGCGACGAGAATCCGTGACCGCGAAACGCACGTGACAATCGATTTCGCAAAACACTTTCGAATCGCCTGACGCTAACGTCTGGGTGCGACTTGTCGCCGATGCAAAGAGCATCGCCATCGCGTACAATCCTGCGACACTCACTCCTGCCACCACAGCAAGGCGCGCTGCATGGCCGCGTCCAACCAACGCGAGCGCGATCGCCGT
>JANXUN010000096.1 GCA_025356185.1 Gemmatimonadaceae bacterium | reverse complement strand
GTGCAGTTGCGACTCAAGTTGGGAATGTCGGAATCGGACCGCGCCGAATCATGCGTCATTGTGGTGCGCGTTGGCGAAGCCACCATGGGTCTGGTCGTCGATCGTGTGTCGGATGTGGTCTCGTTCAGTGCGGACTCGGTGGATGATGTGCCGGACTTCGGTCACACCGTCCCGCAGTTTCTGCTCGGCGTCGAGAAAAGTGCAGGGCGTGTGCGTTTGCTACTGGACATCGATCGTGTAATGTCCGGAACAACGCTGATGCCGACGCGGATCGCTGCGTAGGACCCGCGTCCTCATCGACGCTTGTCAAATGAAAATGATCACCGGAGATCCAGAGCGGAGCGAACGCGCATGCCGCTGAAACCGAAGCTCTTTAGCAGTTTTGGTTTCGCCGTGATCACATCGCTGGTTGTGATGACCGTCGTGGCGACCTCGATCGCGTTGGAGCAGCTTGAACGCCAGACACGCACGGCTGTCGGTGAACTTCTTCACGGCGTCACCGAATCGACGCACGGTGCGATACTGGTGTGGGCGCAGTTGGAGGGTATGCGATCAAATCGTTTGTCGCACGACTCGACGCTCGCGGCCGCAGTGCGTCAGATCGAAGCCGCGCGCCATGCGCGCCGCGACCTTCGGAGCGAGCCGGCTGGCGCCAAGCTTGCTGCTATTATGGGTGGAATCCGCGATCACGAACTGCGGTCGTACGAAGTGATTGCCGCCGATTCCGTCGTCATCGCGGCGACGATCAATACTACGATCGGCCGGCGCAGTGCGCTCGCACTGCAATACCCCGACCTGCTGGCTCGCGCGGCTCGCGGAGGCACTGTTGTGATCCCGCCCGCGCGCGGCCGCGATGTCGTCTCAGTCGCGGTACGGATCACCGCACCCACGCACCCCGACAGTGCGGTGCTACTCGTTCTGCAGTATGACGTCGACGGAACGTTTTCTCAAACACTGAGGGGCGGACGATCAGGACGTTCTGGAGAGTCCTACCTTGTCGACCGCTACAGCACCCTGCTGACCGCGTCACGTTTCCGCCGCGAGTTGCGTGCGTCGGGCGTTCTCGGCGGAGATACAGTGGCTCGTCGACATCTTCGTGTCGCGGATCCGGGAGTCAACATCATGCTTGGTGAGCGAGCGCGTGGAGACCTCACGACGGCGCCGCTCACCGCGATGGCAGCTGAGGTGGCGGCCGGCCGCTCCGGTCGGAATATCGAAGGCTATCGCGACTATCGCGGTGTTCGTGTACTCGGCTCGTGGGTGTGGGAACCAACGTTGCAGATTGGCATCGTATCCGAGATCGACGAACAGGAGGCGCTCGATGGGTATCGTGAGAGCCGCAAGGTAATTCGAGGCGCGCTCTTCGGACTCGGTGCGATGATCAGTGCCCTCGTGCTCGCGCTTGTGGTCATTGGAGTGCGATCCGGCCGGCGGCTGAAACGCGCGCGTGACGAATGGGAGCGCCTTGCGCGCGAGCGTCTTGCTGGTCTCGTTACGAGCGAACAACAGTATCGCGGCTTGTTCGAAGACTCGGCAGACGGAATGCTGATCGCGAGGCAAGGCCGCTATCAGGCGTGCAATCGTGCGCTGGCGGTGCTCTTGGGTTACGACTCAGTCGACGAGTTGATCGGCGCGCCGGTCGGATCGTTGTCGCCGGAGCAACAGCCTGACGGCACATTGTCGCGGCCGTACATGCACGACGCCGTCGACGTCGCGTGTCGGAACCCCCCAGCACCCCTCAGAGATTGGACCTGCCAACGAAAGGACGGCACGTTGTTGGAGGTGGAGGCTCGCTGGCGTCTCGTCACCTTTGACGGGCAGCCAGCCATCCTCATCGCGGTTCGCCCCATTGCGGCGATGCGACTCGCCGAGCGTGAGGCGCAGGCGCACGCGGCAGAACTCCTAGCGGCCAACGAACAGTTGCAACGCTCGCAAGCCGCGCTGGCGGCGTCAAAAGAAGCAGCGGAATTCGCAACGAAGGCGAAGTCTGCGTTTCTCGCCAATATGAGCCATGAAATTCGCACGCCGATGAACGCGATTCTCGGCTATGCGCAAATCCTCCGCCATGATGAACGGCTGGCCGCACCGGTGCGCGACAAGGTGGAAATCATGCACCAGAGCGGCGCGCATCTGATGACGATCATCGACGATGTGCTGGAGATGTCAAAGATTGAGGCGGGGCGCGCTGTCCTTGTGCAATCCGTGTTCGATCCGCGCGCGATTCTTCGTGATTCGCTGCTGATGTTCCAGCCACAAGCGATGTCGCGCATGGTGGAATTGCACGTCAGTGAGGCTGATGACTGGCCATCTGCTGTTCAGGGCGACGCAGGAAAGGTGCGGCAGGTCGTACTGAACCTGATCGGCAATGCGCTCAAGTTTACCGAGCGCGGTGCGGTCCGCGTTCGGTCGGGAGCACCGGTGTACCGAGACGGAAAGGTTCGGCTCGAGATCGTCG
>JANXUN010000095.1 GCA_025356185.1 Gemmatimonadaceae bacterium | reverse complement strand
GCGGCGATCGCGTCGCGTACGACGCGCATTCGACTCGGGTCGGCAGTGACGGTGCTGAGCTCGGACGATCCGATTCGCGTGTTTCAGCGCTTCTCTACACTCAACGCGATCTCGAACGGTCGCGCAGAAATCATTTTGGGGCGCGGCTCGTTCACTGAATCGTTTCCGTTGTTTGGATTCGACCTCAAAGATTACGAACGACTATTTGAAGAAAAGTTGGATCTGCTGTCGGTGGTGTTAGCCAGCGACAAGACCCGCACGAATGCGAACTGGGAAGGGAGCACGCGCGCACCGCTACACGAGGCGCGCGTGTATCCCGAAACAGAGCATGGTGCGCTGAGCGTGTGGATTGGCGTGGGAGGAAGCCCGGAATCGGTGGTGCGTGCGGCGCGCCATGGGTTGCCGCTCACCATCGCGATTATCGGCGGGGAGCCAAGTCGGTTCGCTCCGTTTATCGATCTGTTTTATCGGGCGCTCGATCACATGCAGCAGCCACGATTGCGAGTGGCGATCCACTCACCAGGTTTTGTTGCAGACACCGACGAACGCGCACGTGAGCTGTTGTGGAAACCGTATCGCGAGATGCGAGACCGCATTGGTCGCGAGCGCGGGTGGCCCCCGATGGGGAAGAGCGAGTTTGATCAGGAAATCGAATCGGGTTCGTTGTACGTCGGATCACCGGAAACAGTCGCGACGAAAATCGCGAACACAATGCGCGAAATGGGTGTGAGCCGGTTTGATATGAAATACAGCGCCGGTCCGTTGCAGCACGAGCACGCCATGCGCTGTATCGAGTTGTATGGCACGCAGGTGATTCCGCGTGTACGGGAGCTGCTGCAGGCGCACGCGCACCCAAAATGACTATTGAATAGTCATTTTGCGCTCCATTTGTCCGTTTCGTGGACCGACGGTCTTATTGACGCGATTGGTGTTGCTACCGAGTTTCGCCTTCGCCGACCGTGGTGCCTTCGATCCGTTTGTCGCCAACAACGCGCCGTTCGTCGCTGGAGTACCGTGTATTGCCGGGACCATCATCATAGACAAAGCGTTGCTCGGATTTCCGTCTGGAGTATCGCCTGACGTCGCAAAATCATGGATAATTGTCTTGTAGCGCCAAATTGCCGATATGTGGTCATTATCTGTAAATCGCCAAGCAAAGAAAATACTGCTCCGTGAATGGAGCGCCGGAAAGCCCGCCCGTTTTCCTAGTTACTCCCCACCTTCGGCTTGCTCGGCACCAGCGGGACCGGCCACCCAAAGAACCATTGCGAATCCTTGCGCTGTTCTTTAGTCGTCTCGGTGATGTTCTTGAGCATCGGCATCAGCAACTTTTGTTGCGGCGTGACGAGCGAATCCACCACATCGGCCTGATCCCAAAACACAGGCCAGAAGCGTTTCGTCGCCGCCGTGACGCTATCAAGCGCCACTTTGCCCACGGCGCCCGACGGTTGTGTGGCGAGAAAGCGACCGAGCGGCTGGTAGATGTCGCGCACGCGTTGCGAATACACCGAGTCTGCCGCGATCAGCTTCGCGATCTGATCCTTCGTGAGAAAGAGCGAATCGCTTTCGGACAACATCAGCCGGTGAATGTTTGAGGTGTTGCGCAAATAGATCGCCGCGATGGAATCGGCGCCGCGCGGTTCGTAGCGATCTTCGCCCTTGCCGCGAATGCGTATCGGCTCGACGGCACGACGCAACTGCTGCACGTCGTACGGCACCGAAAAGTCGAGCGAAAAATCCATCGTGATGCGAAATGGCTGTCGGCTGAGCGTGCGAAATGCGCGCGTGTCGCCAAAGCGCGGGTTCACATCGTAGCGAAAGCGCTGTGACGCTGCATCAAATCCGCGCGGAATGAGCAACACGGGATCGGGCGACGCACGCGTGCCCCATCCGCGCAGGTCGTCGCTGCCGTGCAGCGCCTGATCGATGCCCGCCAACGGATTGTCGAATACGACATGCGTTTCGATGCGGCGCCCTTGCACGGTAAACGGCAACCGCGGTGTCCACTGAATATTCAACTGCTGTGTCCACGCACCTCGGCAGCTGTTCCGACCGGCAACAGCGCCCAATTGTTTTTCGAGACAGTCGCGAACGTTTGACGGTGACGCATCGATGAGTGCGCGCAGCTGCGCGGCGGTCGCGGCTTGACTTGCGTCGGCAGTATTCGTGAGCGACGGCACAAACGCGCGATCGTTGCTGCGTCCATCGCCGTTAATGTCGCCTTGCACAATCGGCGTGAATGGCAATCCCGACTGCAGCCGCGAGAAGAGCGTAAACGACCCAACTTTTGGTATCGTGATTCCACCCTGAAACACAAACGCGTGACGTGCATCGTTTGCGCCCGCCGACCATTCGCGCACACGCGGATCGCCAAAATCGGCGCCATCGAATCCACGAAATTGTTGCTTGAGCGATTGCAGTGTGTACGCGACCGACGTGAAAAACTGCACTTTTGTTCGCCGAAGACGAAAGAGATCCGGCTGAATTGTGGTGGTGAGTTGACTACCGTAGCCACGCAAATCGCTCGTGCGTAACGCTACTCGACCAAAATCGGCGCTTCGGCGGGATTCGCGTGCCGAGAGCACGCCAGTAGTTGCATCAATGGCGGCGGCGGTCACGAAAACTGGTCGACCCGCTTCGCTGGTCAACTGAAAGCGCGGCGTGCCCGAAAAGTTTGCGTCGAGCGTGCTGGGCTGCGACACATCGTACGTGGCGAGTCCATCCATTTTGAGCATCAAGGCGCCGAAATGCTCGCCCCAGTTGAGCGATGCGCGCCAACTGCGCGGCACATCAAACGACGGATCGACCAACGTGACCGACGGCGCACGCTCTGCTAGCGCTGCACCACCGTCGGCACACGAGGTCGGCAAGGTGGCATTGCTGGATGTGAGCGAATGCCAATCAGGAATGGGGACTGCGGCACCAACACATGACAGCGTGACCGTGCTGCCTGCGATGCCTGCGCCAGCAATGGCATCAGCGAGCGTTGACGGCTTGTACAGATCGCGAAACTCGCCAATGCCGCCGCGAAGGTATCCCACAGCAGTCCGGTAAAACTGTCCAAGTTGATTACTACTCATGCCGTTGCTGTTGTCTTTCTCTCGGCTGTACGTGTAGTTGAACCCGACACGCGGGGAGACATGCACGCGCGACGGCGCGACGCCGCTGTGCACACCCAGCGCGTCATCGAGCGACGCGTTGACGGGCGGATTTTCGCCGAATGCATTTCCTTCAACGCGCGCACCGTACAGCATGCTGAACCATCGCGACTTG
>JANXUN010000082.1 GCA_025356185.1 Gemmatimonadaceae bacterium | reverse complement strand
GCCGATGGACGCTTCATCTCCGAGCTGGGTCTCGAACGGCGGACGCTCGTTCGCTTGAACGAAATTCCCAAGCATGTGCGCGATGCCTTCGTACTCACCGAGGATCGACGTTTCTACAAGCATTCGGGAATCGACTACTATCGCATTTTTGGCGCGCTTGCCCGCAACGTGATCGCACGTCGGTATGCCCAAGGTTTTTCGACGATCACGATGCAGCTCGCGCGCAACGTGTTCTCCGATCGTATCTCTCGGGAGAAGACCATATTCCGGAAGCTCAAGGAAGCGCGGGTCGCGCGGGCCATCGAACAACGCTATTCGAAAGACAAAATTCTCGAACTGTATCTCAACCAGGTGTACCTCGGTAACGGCGCCTACGGTGTCGAGACCGCCGCGCAACGGTACTTCGGAAAATCCATTCGCGATGTATCGGTGGCTGAAGCTGCGGTGCTTGCAGGCTTGCTCAAAGGCCCCGAGCGCTACAATCCGAGACGGTTTGCCGATCGCGCGATTTTGCGTCGTAACACGGTGCTCGAAGTTATGCGGAAAGAAGGTGCGATTAGCAGCACCGACGCATCGCTCGCCAAAGCATTTCCGCTGCAACTCGGTCAGCGCACCGAATCGGGCGATGTTGCACCGTATTTCGTTGAGTGGGTACGACAGCAACTCGAAGAGCACTTTGGCAAACGATTATACGACGAAGGGCTCAAGATCTACACGACGCTCGACGTGGACATGCAGGGCGCAGCCGAACGCGCGCTCGAAAACCAGCTGAAGGCCATCGAGGCTGGTCGTGCCGGCGCGTACAAGCATCTCACGTACGAGGCCTACACCGCGCGCTCCGCTGAAGGCGGCGAGACCGGTGCGGCAACCTCGCCGTATTTGCAGGGTGCGTTTGTCGCGCTCGACCCGCGCTCGGGCGCGGTGCGCGCGATGGTGGGTGGGCGCGACTACGAAGACTCCAAGTTCAATCGCGCGGTGCAAGCACTGCGTCAGCCCGGCTCGACATTCAAGCCGGTGATGTACGCAACGGCAATTCACGCCGGCTTCACTCCCGCGCAAATCGTCGATGATTCGCCGATTTCGCTCGAGCAACTCGGCAGCGATCCGTGGACCCCGCAGAACTACGATCTCAAGTTTATGGGGCCACTTCCGCTGCGGAAAGCGCTCTATATGTCGCGCAACCTCGCCGCGATTCGCACCGGCCTCGCCGTTGGCGAACACGCCGTGGTTGACATGGCACGACGCTTTGGTATCAGCACACCCATTCCGCCGTACCCGTCCATTTTCATCGGTTCGGCCGATGTGTATCCGGTCGAAATGATCGGCGCCTATTCGACGTTCGCCAATCTCGGCTTGCGCACCACACCCAATGCCATCGTGCGCGTTGAAAACGCGGACGGAAAAACCGTGTGGCAGCCGCAAGCACCGCGAGAAGCGGTGCTCTCGCCAGAAGAGGCGTGGCTGATGGTGAGCATGATGAAAGACGTGGTCGTCAAAGGCACTGCCGCTCGCATTTGGGGCAATGGATTTCACGTCCCAGCGGGAGGAAAAACGGGCACCACAAATGACGGCTCCGACGTGTGGTTTATCGGGTACACCGCCGACCTTGTTGCAGGCGTGTGGATGGGTTTTGATCGTCCCACAAAAATCAAAGCCAATGCGCAGGGCGGAGAACTGGCGTCTCCGGCATGGAGTTCGTTTATGACCGAGGTGTATCGGCGCAAGCCGCAACCACCCGACTGGCCCAAACCCGACGGTGTGGTCGCGCGCGAGATCGATGCAATCACCGGACGACTCGCGACGAACGCGTGCCCCGGCAACATCGTCACGGAATACTTCGTGCAAGGAACCGAACCCACCCACACCTGCACCGAAAGTATTTCCAACACGATGCAACTCATCACCGATAGCACCCTAAGGGCCCGCGCGCCGCGCGACACGATCAAGCCGCCGCAACGCGAGTGAGCGATGGCGCCGTGATGCGAACACTCTACACGGCGCAGTGGGTCCTTCCCATTTCGTCAGTGCCGATTCGCAACGGCGCGGTCGCGGTCTCGGGCGCAAACATCGCGTTTGTTGGCGCAATGGACGCGCTCCCTGCGGATTGGCACGGCGCCACACGCATCGATCTTGGTGTCGCGGTACTGATGCCTGGCCTCGTCAACACGCACACGCATCTCGAGCTCACCGCGATGCGCGGGTTCTTAGAGGGTCTTGCCTTTCGCGATTGGCTTTCGACCCTCACGCGCGCGCGCCGCGAATGTTTCGTCGCGGAATCGCTGTACGACTCAGCGTGTGCCGGCGTCGAGGAAGCGCTGCGCAACGGCATTACCACCTGCGCCGACACCACCGAATCGGGTGAGCCACTTGCCGCAATGCGAGACGTGGGAGTCCGAGGCATCGGCTATCTCGAAGTCTTCGGCCCCAATCCATCGCAGTGCGACGACGCCATTCGCGAGCTCACGGTCCGCGTTGCGGCGCGACGCGGACATGACACGGCCTTGGTGCGCACCGGCATATCACCGCACGCACCGTATTCGGTGTCCGCCCCGCTCTTTACCGCTGCTGCACGGCTCGCCGAATCGCATCAGCTGCCTATGGCCGTGCACATCGCCGAGAGTCACGCCGAGTCGCAGTTGGTGCGCGACGCGGAGGGCCCGTTCGCCACTGCGCTTCGCGCGCGCCAGATCGACGTGACGAAGCAGGCACGGTCGCCAATCGCACTGCTCGAACAGTGCGGCGTGCTGCGAGGACGGCCGCTACTCATTCACGCAATTCAAATCGACCAGCGCGACGTCGACTGCATTGCAGAGCACGGCGCGACGATCGCGCACTGCCCGATCTCAAATCTCAAACTGGGGCACGGCATCGCGCCGTTACGCGAACTCCGCGCCGCAGGCATCGCCGTCGGACTCGGTACCGACTCCGTCGCGAGCAATGATCGCATGGACATGCTTGGCGAAGCACGACAAGCGGCGCTGCTCGCCGCGTTGCGTCAACGTTCGCCTGATGCGCTCGCGGCGAGTGACGCGCTGCGGCTTGCTACCATCGACGGCGCGCGCGCGCTGCGACTTGAAAATCGAATTGGGTCACTTGAGGTCGGCAAGGCCGCGGACCTTGCCGCGTTCGCGCTCACCAGCCTCGACGCGCAGCCGGTGCACGACGCAGCGACCACGTTGGTGCACGTACTGGCTGGTGCGCAGCATGCGTTGCTCACGGTCGTGAACGGCGAGGTTCGCGTCCGTGATGGCGTGCTTCTTCGGTCAGACCGCGACCGCGAATCGCGCATGCACGCGCTTGGCACTCGACTGTTGCAGTGGCGAGCAACGAACCAGACCACCGCGCCTGTATCATAGCAAATTGTGCGAATCTGTGACGCCACCCAGTGGCGGTCCGGAGCGTCCGATGAGTATCGTTCGGAGTGAGTTCCCTGTTCTCGGCAATTAGCGCACAGCGTTACGGAGCCTTGGCATGATCACTGGTTGTCTCGCACTCAACGCATCTTACGAGCCCCTCACAATGGTGCCCCTAAGGCGCGCCCTGCGATTGGTGATCGATGGGAAAGCCGAGATCGTCGAAGCGGAGCACGAACGACCTGTGAGATCGGAGCGTACGGCGTATCCGCGACCTGCCGTTATTCGCCTCACCCGATTCGTGCACGTGCCGCGCCGCTTTCGACGTCAGGTCACGAATACGTTTCTCTTTGCCCGCGACGAGTACTGCTGTCAGTACTGCGGCCGCACCGCTGGCGTCTTGAAGCCACGCGAGTCGCTCACACGCGACCATCTCATTCCGATGTCCCGCGGCGGTCTCAACGAATGGACCAACGTTGTCACGGCGTGCAGTAGCTGCAACACGCGCAAAGCCAATCGACTCCCGGATGAAATTGGCATGCATCCGTTGCACGCACCGGTCGAGCCGCACTTTGTCCATCTCAGTTGGGCGGTTCGTCGGCTCACGCCAATTCAAGCCACGTACATTCGCGTGTTCTACGGCGAAGCAACTCTCAAACAGCTTGAAGATCTCGAACGCGCGACGCGCCCGAGATCAGAACACCATCACCGCTGATTGTTTGTCAAAGTGGCGCGCTTCGCCACCGAGCAATCGGGAAACGAGCGTTCGTAATCCATTGGTGAGTGCCGTCCCCGGATTGCGCTTGCCTTGCACTGCTGGTTTCGCTTCGCCCTTGAGCCAGCGCTGCATTTCCGCCAAGTCGGTGTTGTCTAACGTCACAACGTCCACGCGCACGGTGACGTACCCCTTCTTGCCAGTCGGGTAGTTCAGCGACGGAGTAAAAACTAGCTCGCTCGCGGCGCGCGCATCAGCGAAATGTGCATACGTGCCCAGTGGTGTAAGTCCCGCGCGCGAAATGCGAAACACATCGTACGTCCGATCGAGCAAGTCGTACGTCACGCGGACATCCCACTCGGCGCGATCGACCACCTCGTCAAACCAGCGCCCTTCAGTCCAGACCTCAGCGCGAAAGTGCAAGCTGGTAGGAAATCCGTTGCGCAATAATTCGTCGAATGGCTTCTCGGTAAGCACATCGCGCATAGCCACCGCAATGCCAGCGGTGCCCGACGGCGGACGCAGTTCAATGTGCGGAGTGAGTTGCGCCAACGCCGAGCGCGCGCTGAACATGAGCGCGAGCAGAGCGACACACCGACAGAGCCACGCGCGACGCATGATCAGAAGCGACGGCCTAACCGCACATAAAAGTGCGGTGACAACGAACGGTCAGAGACCGCCTGCGCGACGTAGACACCAAAGTTTGAAAAATCAAAACCGCCGCCAACATCGGCGCGCCACGTCTGAATCGACGGGAACTCGTTCGAGCGATAGCGGACGTCGGCGAGCGGCGTGCCGACCATCCAACCACGACCCGTGTTCGAAAACAACACCCACTGTCCTTCCGCTTTAAATCCATCCAGCCACCACTTGCGTTCGGTGAATGTGCTGTGGCGTCCAACGTCAAAGCTGAAGTCGCGTTTGAATTCGCCTTGGAACAGCATCATGCGTTCGCACTGCGCGGGACGACCGAGCGTGCGATAGTTGTCGTTCGTGCCCGTTGCGCAGGCGCCAGTGTCCGTCGATCCAAGCATCTGACGAAAGCCGAATCCCGGCAGCGCATCGATTCCGCTCAACGCAAACCGACGTTCGAGTGGCAGTGCATCGCCGCTTAACCACCCACCGACAACGGCGCGCGCGTTGAACTGTGCGTGCGGTCCAAGTCGGTTGTAGCGTCGCACATCGACAAGCGCCCGCATGTAGGTCACATCACCGGCGACGGGCGCGCGCACGCCAACCGTTGTCGGCCCGAACACGCCAATCGCGCCGTCGCCGCGCTCAAGTTCACCGTGTAGCAACCACCCCGAACGCGGATCGTCTGGTCGATTGCGCGTGTCGAGGTTGCCGGTCACCGTCGCCACCTGCATGCCGCCTTCGTCGACCAGCGGATTTGCGCGCCAGCCAATGTCGTGAAAAAACAGCGATTGCACGTTCTGCGCCGTGCGGGAACGCCAGCGTTCCGAACTCAACGAGAATCGCAACTCGCTCTTGGCAGGACCAAACACCCCGGCGTACGCCTCCGCGCCATGACGTTGCCAATAATCGCGATAGTCGCGCGTAACCACAAAACTTGAAATGCCGATCTCATGATCGCTGAGTTGCCACTGCTCGATTGGATCTACCTCGTCGAAAAGTCGACCGCCGACAAAGAATCCGCCCCGTCTCCCCTGCCTCAGTTCGAGACGCACGCGATAGCCACGATTCGCCGGAACCCAGTTCACGCTGCCTGACGTGCGAAAAATGCCAAAGAGGTCGGCTTCGACGCCCGTATCCCCATTGCGAACGCGAGCACGCGGTCCCAGGTAAATCGGAAGTCCCTCCACACGATTGTACGTGTGCGCGGTCGTCAAAAAGAATTCACGTTCTGAGGTGTTCGCGTCGTCTCGCGCCCAGCTCGTCCACCGACCAAACATCGGCCGATCAACGTCCGCGATTAGCGTGTCTGCCTGTTCGGTATAGTGCAGTCGCGCGCTCCACACGCGAATTTCACCGCCAACATTTGGACGATCTGGCGACTCGAACGAGCCACCGATCACGGTCAACGCACGGTCGATTCGTCCCGTGCTTTGCAACGTCGCGTCGCCGTTCACCACGAAGAGCTGCCCCGTGATAATGCCGCCGATCTGCGCGCGACCATTGAGCACAACCACGTCGCCGCGCACCGTGTCCCGCTCGGACATCGTGTAGTTACCGCGCACGCGCCGGGTTGCAGGCGCGTTGAAGACGGCCACTGCCTCGAGCGAAACCTCGCGCGGTACGTTGCCGACCTGACGAGTGCGCGGCTCTTGCGCACGTAGCGTCGGTCCGAGCGGAGTCATCGCCGCGATCAGCGTAACGCCGCACAGCGCGATGCCGTACTGCACAAAACGCGTGCGAAATCGTCGATTCATCGGGTGCCTAGTGGTTGAGGAGTCCGCGTCAAAATACCAGCGCGCTATCCATGTGAAGCAAATCAGATGGCACTGTGGTCACTCGCAAGGCCAAGTCGACGCATGCGCCGATACAAATTGGGACGGTCGGTCTGCAGCCGACGCGCCGCTTCTGCAACATTGCCTTCGCTTTCCGCCAGCGCCGCGGCTATGAGCTGTCGTTCGTACGCATCGAGTGCCTCGCTCAGCGGTGTCGAAGTGGTCGCGGCACGCACCACGTCGGCAGCGGCGCGTTCGCCAGACCCAGGCAGTACCTCAGACACCTCGTTGCGGCCGATTTCACCGCCCGCGTGCAAAATCGCGAGGCGCTCGACGACGTTGGCTAACTCACGAACGTTGCCAGGCCATCGATACAGCGACAACGCAACGATCGCCGCCGAGGTCCACCGTACCAGCGGTTGCCCGGTGCGCGTGCGATGCCGATTCGCAAAGTGCTGCACCAATGCCGGTAGATCACCAGGCCGATCACGCAGCGGGGGCAACGTCATCGGGATCACGTTCAGACGAAAGAAGAGATCTTCGCGAAATGATCCGTCAGCGACCGCGCGCGTCAGATCTTTGTTCGTCGCCGCCAAAATGCGCACATCGATCTTGATGGGTTTTCCACCACCGACGCGTTCTATCTCGTGCGCTTCAATCGCGCGCAATAATTTCGCCTGCGCCTCCGCGTGCAGATCGCCAACTTCGTCCAAAAACAGCGTGCCCGTGTGCGCTAACTCAAAGCGTCCAATACGACGATCGATGGCTCCAGTAAACGCGCCGCGCTCATGTCCAAACATTTCGCTTTCCACCAAGTCGCGCGGAATCGCCGCGCAATTCACGCGCACAAACGGTCGCTCACGGCGCGCGCTTGCCAGATGCAGCGCAGCGGCGACTAACTCTTTGCCTGTTCCAGATTCTCCCGTAATGAGCACCCGCGCATCGGTCGGGCCGACGCGCGCGATCAGTGCGCGCACATCGCGCAGCACGGGGGAGTCACCGATCATCTCGCCCGAAATACCGAGATCGTCACGCAGCGCCTGCGCCGCGCGTCGCGCTTGCCGCAGCTCAAACGCTGATGCTAACGCCAGCAGCACACCTTCTGGCGTCAGCGGTTTTTCGAGAAACGTAAACGCGCCCAACTTGGTCGCGCGCACCGCATCAGTAAGTGCGGCACGCCCGCTCATCATGACGACAGGTAAATCGGGGCGACGCTCACGAAGCTTTGCCAAAAGCCCCAACCCATCTAGATCGCCCGGCATCATTAAATCCACCAGCGCGACGTCGGGCTCTGTGGCATCGGTCAACGCGAGTGCGCTCGCGCCATCGGCAGCGTCGCGCACGTCGTACCCTTCGGCGCCTAACAGCGCGCCGATCATCCGCCGAATATTCGGCTCGTCGTCAACGATCAATACGCTGGGCATGCTCCACGGGACGCTGTTCCAGCAACTTGTTTGTGAAGCGTTGACCTTCGCTCACGCGCTCCATCTCCAAGGCAACCGTATCGATGTTGCGCTCCATCGCATCAAGTCGCGCTTGCACGTCGGCCGAGACTTTGGCCGAGAACGACCGCCGCTCGTAGCGACGCACAAAGAACCGCACGATAGGCCCGACAATCGCGATGGCAATCAGCGCCGCACTGATCGCATACGTCATCTGCACAGCGCCGCGCGGTACCACGTCCTGAACCGGAATGGTCGTGTTGTGATCGCCTTGGCGCACATGAATGCCGCCGCCGTCGACACTGATATGAATGTCGTCGCCGCGATCCGAGGGAATCACGATCGTCGCGTTGTTGTCGGATGCGCGCGCTGGAGGGGGCTGGTCGGAGCTCGTACGCGCAGCCTGATCCGCGCGCGCGGCGTCGCGTGCCGCATTGCGAGCGGCGTTTCCCGCCTCGCGTACCGCCTGATTCGCATCCTGAATCGCCTGCTGAATCTCCGCCTGATTGGCGCGCTGCTGCATCACGGTCTCCGTCATCGCGTTCATGCGCTGCTCTCCACTCCAGAAATCGGTAATCGCAACGACATCTCCGTACCCACGCCCGCGGCGCTCGTCACGCGAATGTCGCCACGATGTGCCGCAAGCGTTTGTCGAGCAATCGCCAATCCCAACCCCGTACCGCCCGGTTTGGTCGTCACATACGGGTCAAAAACGTGCGCCAAAACCTGTGGTCCGATACCACACCCTGAATCGCGTACGCTGATACACACCACATCAGTTTCACCAGCCTGCTCACGAAACACGCGAACGGCCACAACCCCGTCGGCCTTGCTCGCCTCGACGGCGTTGATGAGCACGTTGGTCAGCGCTCGTGCCAGCGGTTCGTAAAATCCGTTCACAAACGGCAATGCGGGCTCAACGTCCAGCGTCAGCGCCAATCGATCAGGTACGGTGCTTCGCGCCGTCTTGGTCACCAATTCGGCAAGATCAATTTCCGCGGGAGGGCCGTCTGGCAGACGACCAAACTGCGCGAAGCTGCGAGCCATCGCGTCGAGACGCGCCGATTCTTCGGCCAGCACTTCAACGCTATCGCGAAGCTCGTCCGGAGCGCTGCGGCGCAGTCGTTCAACCGCGAAACGAATGGGCGTGAGCGGATTCTTGAGCTCATGCGCAAAGCGTCGCGCCGACTCGCGAAAGGCCTCGGCGCGCTCCGCTTCGATCGCACGCTCACGACCCGATTCCAACTCGCTCGCCATTGTGCGCATACTCGTGCGCAATACCTCAAACTCCGGCGCGCCACGTCGTTCGGCGCGATCAGGGAGCGGTGTTCCAGTGCGAATGAGTCGGGTCCATCCAACAAGCTCGTCGAGCGGGCGACTCAACTGTCGACTTAAATGACCCGCGACCCGCGACGCGCCAATCGCAATGAGCGCGACCACGACCAGTGCACCGAGGCCAATGAGTCGTACCGTGCGCGCCGCCACAAAATCAAAGCGCTTCGCCAACTCGACCGATTCACGCAGCTCTCGCTCGTGCGTGTCGATGGCCGCGCGTTGTGCTGTGGTCAATGTCGCCGTTCGCGCCGCCGATAGTGCCGACTCGCCAGAGCGACCAATGCGCTCCCACGCCGATCCGGCCGACATCAGCGACAACGCCCGACTCGCGGTTCCCGTCCACAACGCCGTAACGGCGACTGTCGGAATTACCGCAAAAAGGAGGAGTGTCGCGAACAGCCGCGAACGAAATGGCGCGCGAATTTGCCCCCGCACACCGTCGCGATCGGCAGTCGCTGCAACCTCGGCCGACTTCCGTATCTCCTTCATACTGGATAATTTACGTAAGGATATGGCAACGTCGTGGTCCCTCGCCCCACTTTTCGAGCAGCGTGCCCGGGAGCATCCCGATCGGCCGCTCGCGGTGGTTGGCGACCGGACCTACAGCTACGGACATGTCCATGCGCAGGCTGCAGCACTCGCTGCCGCACTGTCAGAGTTGGGATTAGGAAGCGACGATCGCATCGCGGTCAACCTTCCCAATGGCGTGGAGTGGATTGTGGCACTGGTGGCGGCTGCCAAACTTGGGGCGGTCATCGTGCCGATCAGTCCGCAGCTTAGCAGTCTCGATTTGCGCTATCAGCTACGACACGCCGAGGCCAGTGCGGTCATCACGATCGAACGCTGGGCCGGCGTCGACTTTCTGCAGCGCTTCGAAGACTTGCTGGGTGATTTGCCCGATTTGCAGTACGTCGTCACCGTTGGCGACGAAGATTTGTGGTACGACGATCGGATCTTTCAGTTCGAAGATCTCGTGTCGAGTGGAACCGGTCGACCGGTGCCGCCCTTGGCGGACAGCGACGACGGGAAGGACCTCGCTGTGGTGTATACATCGGGGACGATGGGCAAGCCAAAAGGCGTTCGACTGTCGCATCGCGCGGTAGTCGAGAATGCCATGCGGACCGCCGAGGTACTCGAGCTCTCGCCCGAGGATCGCGTGTTGGCCGCGGTGCCGTTCTTTGCAATTTTTGGCTTGAGTATGATGGTGGGAACGATGGCGGCAGGCGCGACACTGGTGCTGCAGCCGACGTTCGATGCCGCCGCCGCACTCGCGCTGATGGAGCATCAGCAGGTGTCGGTGCTGCACGGCGTTCCCACTCAGTTTCACCTCTTCATGCGTGAAGAGGGGTTTGACCCGTCGCGATTGCGCGCACTGCGCACCGGCATCATTGCTGGCAGTTCGGTCTCGGAAGAACTCGTACGACGTGTCCGTCGATGGTGCGACGTGCTCGTTGCGTACGGACTCACCGAAACCGGTCCGACTGTGACTCTCACTCGTGCTGGTGATAGCGACGATCGTCGCATCGGCAGCGTGGGTCGCGCTCTTCCAGGCGTCGAGATCATGGCCATGGACATCATGACGGGTGCATTGCACGGACCCGAAGCGGTCGGCGAAATCGCCGTCCGTGGAGCAAACCTGATGCGCGGCTATCTGCGCATGCCGACGGAGACCGCAAAGGTCCACACGCCGGACGGGTTTTTCTTAACCGGTGATCTTGGGATCATCGATGAAGACGGGTACGTGAAGATTCTCGGGCGGCGACAGGAAACGATCTCGCGAGGTGGTACGCAGTTGTATCCGCGAGAACTCGAAGATCGTTTGCGCGCACACCCGGCAGTCGACGATGTCTGCGTGATCGGTATTCCCCACGATGTGTTGGGTGAACAGATCTGCGCGTGCATCGTGCCCGTCGAAGGCGCCGTCATCACCGGCAGCGAAATCAAGCGATTCGCGCAGGAGACGATGGCGGTATACAAAGTTCCCGATCTCGTCCGGTTTTACGACGTGTTCCCCGTGACGGGGAGCGGCAAAATCCGTCGACGAGAACTCGCGCGTGCGGTATCGCTGACTATCGCGCACGATCACACTGTATCGCATTCAGGTTAGGACATGAGTCGTCATCTTCCTCGGTCGGGCGCGCCCGGACCGTCACGCATTATCGCCCCCTTTCATCGCGGTCCGCAGGCCGTGTCGCCTGTGACCTCTCCCAACGCTGCACCACCTTCGCAAGCGCCCAACGCGGCGCTGCTCATCGATTTTGACAATGTCACGATGGGTATCCGGTCGGACCTGCAAGAAGAGCTCAAGACGCTCCTCTCGTCCGACATTATCAAAGGCAAAGTCGCTGTCCGTCGTGCGTATGCCGATTGGCGACGCTATCCGCAATACATCGTACCGCTTACCGAATCCTCGATCGATCTGATCTTCGCGCCGGCCTACGGCACCGCGAAAAAGAATGCGACCGATATTCGCCTGGCGATCGACGCGATGGAGCTGGTGTTCACGCGCCCCGAAATCGGCACGTTCGTGCTGCTCTCGGGCGACTCCGACTTCTCGAGCATGGTCATCAAGCTCAAGGAATACGGCAAGTACGTCATTGGCGTCGGCATTCGTGAATCGAGCAGCGATCTGCTCGTGATGAATTGCGACGAGTACTACTCGTACAACGCACTCGCGGGACTCGTGAAAACGGGCGAAGACGAAACCACGCGCTGGGATCCGTGGGAGCTCGTCAAAGAGGCCGTGATGCGCATGAAACGCAATGGCGATGTCATGCGCTCCGATCGACTCAAGCAAGTCATGCAAGAAATCGACGCGTCGTTTGACGAAAAGAATCTCGGCATGCCCAAGTTTTCGCGCTTCGTGCAAGACGCTGCGCACAAAGGACTGTTGCACGTCACCAAGCTCGACAGCGGTCAGCTCGAAGTCGACGTGCCGCGTGGTGATGCAGTTACGGCGAATGCCGAGGCACCGGCAGAGTCCGCGGATGCGCGTCGTGAAGGTGAGGAGCGCGCGGAACGTGATCGCGATGATCGTCGTGGTCGTCGTGGTCGTCGGGGACGCGGCCGCGATCGTGATCGTGGTGAACGGACCGATACCGAGCGTCTCGCCGATGCAGGCGATGCATCATCAGCGAGCGCGACGCCATCGCTGCTCACGCCAGCAACTTCGTTGGCACCAACTGCCGATGCAGTTGCAACCCCCGACACGGTCAGCGGCGCAGCACCGCTCGCGAATGGAGAGCGCGACAACGATCGTGGTCGCAGCCGACGCGGTCGTGGCCGCGGTCGCGGCGATCGGCCGGCACGCGACGAAAACATCGTCGATCCAAATGCAGTGCGCCCGGAAGCGGTGGCAGCGGCCGCTGCGTTTACCGTGCCGACATTCGGTACCAACGTTGCTGATAACATTGGCACGAGTGGTGAACGTCTTACCCGCAGCGAAGCGTTTGATCTGACCAAGCGCGCGGTCGAAGCACTCGTTTCTGGCGACGACACCACGAGCGCGAGTGCGGTCCGACAAAAAGCGTTCGAGCTACTCGGCCGTAACAGCGAATCGCTCAGTGCCCGCAACTTCGAACGCGTGCTACAGGACGCGCACGATGCCAACATGATCGATCTCCGTCGTCGTGGAAACGACTTCGAAGTCGGACGTGCGGCGGATGCGGTGTCCATCGTCGAGCAACTCAAGACGGTCGACGATGCGCAAAAGGCCACTGCGGCAGCGGCTCAGGCGCTCCTTCCGCCAGCACCTCGCGGTATGGGTGCCCGCGGCGTGGGTGGCCGTGGCAAAGGACCCGGCGCTCCTCCGGCCGGGCTCCTGATGATCGGCGTCGTCGGCGCATCCAGCGGTTCCGCCGCGAACGCCGCGAATGGTGCAGCAGGTGCCATCGCGCCGTCCGCGCCGACACCGGCGGCGGTAGCGGCACCGACAGAAACGGCGGCCAGCGCCCCAGCCAAGGGTCGTGACGCTGCCACGCCCGCGGCTAAGAAGGCGGCCAAGACCGCGCCAAAGGCCGCAACCAAGGGCGTGACCAAGACGGCCGTGAAAAAGGCGGCTAAGACGGTTGAAAAGGCTCCGAAGACCGCCGCGAAAAAGGCGGCCAAGGCGCCTGCGACTAAGGCTCCGGCGGCCAAGGCTCCGGCGGCCAAGGCCCCGGCCAAAAAGGCCAAAGCCAAGTAATCGTTCGGATTCTTACCAGTAGAAACGGGGCACTTTTGTCAGCGACTCTCTCGCCAGCAAGAGTGCCCCTTTCTGCGGCCTTCTACGACCGCGACCCGACTCCGGTCGCACGTGAGCTGTTAGGCTGCACCCTTATCATGACCGATGCAGTGGGCGAAGTCGGCGGATTCATCGTCGAGACCGAGGCGTACTTGGGCCCCCACGATCCCGCGTGTCACGCCGTCGCCGGACGCACGCAGCGGACCTGGCACCTGTTTGGGCCACCAGGAACGGCCTACGTGTATCTCAGCTACGGCGTGCATTGGATGGTGAACGCCGTCACCCGCGAAGACGGCTTTGGCAGCGCCGTACTCATTCGCGCAATCGCACCGACACTCGGTATCGATCGCATGCGCGCACGTCGCGCAAAAGCGAAGACGGACAAGCAGCTCGCCGATGGGCCAGGCAAACTCTGCGCGGCGCTCGGCATCGACCGCGCGTTGGATGGAACCATGCTCACCGGCGCCAACGCGATCACGATCTATCGTGGAGAACCCATCGCCGACGATCGCGTGATCATCGGGCCGCGCATCGGCATTACGAAAGCGGTGGATTGGCCGCTGCGTTTTCGGTATCGCGAATCGACGCGCTAAGTCTTTCGTCTCCGGTCCTCAGTCTTTCGTCTCCAGTCTCGCAGTTCGTCTCCTGTCTACCGTCTCCCTTCTCCGGTCTCTCGCACTTCCACGAACGCCGCGACCACCGCATCCAAATCATCGCGCGTGTGGGCCGCCGAAATCTGACAACGCAGTCGCGCTGTTCCTTGCGGCACCACCGGAAAACCAAATCCCGTCACGAACACGCCGCGATCGAGCAGCATATCGCTCATGCGAATTGCGACCGCCGTTTCGCCAACGATGATCGGTACAATCGGCGTATCACCCGCCAACGGATGAAAACCGGCGTCTTGAATTGCCGTGCGGAAGTAGCGCGTGTTGTCCTGTAAGCGCGCGACGCGTTCGGGATGCGCTTCGGTGAAGTGCACGGCAGCCAGCGCGCTGGCCGCAACCGTTGGCGGCAGTGCGTTCGAAAAGAGCTGCGGACGCGAACGCTGCGTCATCATGTCGCACAGTGCTTCGGGGCCCGCGACAAATCCGCCGGCTGCGCCCCCCAGCGCTTTGCCAAGCGTCGATGTGATGATGTCGACCTCTCCCAGCATGCCAAAATGTTCGGCGGTACCACGTCCAGTTTTTCCGAGCACACCCGTCGCGTGCGAATCGTCGACAACAACAATCGCGTCGTGCTCGCGCGCGAGCTGTACGATTTCTGGGAGCTTGGCGATGGCGCCTTCCATCGAGAACACGCCGTCGGTCCAGATGATGCGACGTTTCGCGTCTTTTGCGCTGCGCAATTTGTCGCGCAGGTCATCCATGTCGGCGTGCTTGTATACCGCCGTGGTGCACTTGGTAATCGCTTTGGCGAGGCGAATCGAATCAATGATGGACGCGTGGTTCAACGCGTCCGACACCACAAAGTCGCCTTCGCGCGCAATCGTTGGCGTGAGCGCTTCGTTGGCGTTCCATGCCGCCACAAATGAAAGCGACGACGGCGTGCCGACGAACCGCGCGAGCGCGGCTTCGAGTTCACGGTGAATCGTGAAGGTGCCGCAGATAAAGCGCACGGACGCGGTGCCTGCGCCAAACTGCGCGAGTGCGTCGACGCCGGCCTGTACAATCTCCGGTTCGTTCGAGAGGCCGAGATAATTGTTAGACGACAGGACAATGACTTCGCCTTTCCCTTCCATGCGCACGCGCGCACCCTGCGGCGACTCGAGATAGTTGAGGCGCTTATACGTGCCCGCCGCTTTTAGTGCGTCGAGATCGGCTTGCAGGTCGGTGGTCAGTTGAGACATCGCGTTAGAGCTGGAAAATAATCTTGCCCGCTTCGCCCGACTTGATCAGCGCCATCGCATCGTCGACGGCCTCAAGCGGCAGGCGATGCGTGATGACAGGCGTCGGATCGAAGTTGCCCGAGCGAATGAAGCGACTCATCTGATGCCACGTGTCGTACATGCGACGACCAACGACACCATAAATCGTCAGCCCTTTAAAAATGATCTCGGACGCGAAATCGATATCGATCGTTTTGGACGGAATGCCCAACATGTTCACGCGACCGCCTGGGCGCGCGAGCGCAAACGCTTGATGCACGGCAGAGGGAACGCCGGACATCTCAAGCACCACGTCGGCACCATGTCCGTCCGACGCCGCTTTCACGGCGCGCGACGCTTCGTCGGGAAGCACTGCGTCGTGTGCACCCATCAATCGCGCCAGCTCCAGCCGACGAGGATTGATATCCGTCGCGATGATTCGCGCGGCGCCAGCGGCTTTGCAAATGCCGACCGCAAATGCGCCAATTGGTCCGCAGCCGGTGATCAACACGACCGCGCCAGGAATGTCGGCCGTGAGCGCCGTGTGAAACGCGTTGCCCATCGGATCGTGAATACCGCCGATGTCGTAGCTGATCGCGTCATCTAAGTGCCACACATTCGTGGCCGGCATGGCGATGTAATCGGCAAAGCATCCGTCACGATCGACGCCGATGATGCGCGTGCTCGGATCGACGTGCGCTTGACCGGTGCGACTAAAGATCGAACGCTCGTCGACGATGTGTCCTTCGGCCGTCACGCGATCGCCGACATGCACGTCGTGAACTAGGCTGCCGACCGCGACGACGTCGCCAGCGAACTCGTGTCCGACGACAAACGGCGGTTTACAGCGGCCCGCCGCCCATGCGTCCCACTCGTAAATGTGCACGTCGGTGCCGCAGACGCCGGCGCTTCGCACACGAATGAGCACTTCATCGTCGCGGATTGTCGGTTCGGGGACTTCGGTGAGCGTCAGCCCTTTTTGAGCCGACGTTTTGACCAACGCTTTCACTGGCGCTCCAGGAAGATCTGCACAACCGCCATCACATTCCCAAGGGAGATTGGGTGCAACGCGCCGGTCGAGTCATCGCGCGCACCAACCGTGCGCGGGTCAAAACTCGCATACGGTTTGGTCGCATGGTAGGCCAAAAATCGCGACGCATTGGAAATGTTGCCTTCTGTAATCGCGCGCGTTCTTTATACGCGCTATTGCGCGATGGAATTATCCACGCGTATATTCGCGTCACTACAACGACTTGCGTGTGATGTCCACATCCCGGCGCCATGAGTTTTCGAAGTTCACGAATCTCGAGGTCGTTTGGGCTCGCGAGCCTAACTGGAAACGCGTGGCGATAAGCCGACACGAGTTCCACCTGAAGTCTAGGGTCGCAGTCGCGACCGATCGTTTCACCAGCGGCACGGGGTTTCCGTCCGCGGTGTTGTCGTCGACGCCGTTCGCGTCGATCAGCTCTGTCGTCTTCGCGACGACACCGGCGCTGCGCCCCACGAGTGGCGCGCCCTCCAATCGCTCCGCGAATCTCGCGTTGAGCGAGTGCCATCCTTCGACCCGCACGCGGTCATCGCGTTCACGGTCCACCGCATTCGTATCTGCGTATCATCACGCGCAGATCATCGACTGCATGTGCCTCTCCGAGGCCGTGTAGCGCGCGACGACTTCGTGCCTCGGCACGTCCACGTCGCGTGAGCTCACCTTTCCACCGGGGGAAAGGGAGCGCCAGAACCTCCTGAATAGGAGAGTTGTATCATGGCTCCTGCCAAGAAAGCTGCGAAGAAAGCGGCGAAGAAGGGTGGCCGCAAGGCTGCAAAGAAGGGCGCGCGTAAGGCTGCGAAGAAGGGCGCGCGTAAGGCTGCCAAAAAGGGCGCGAAGAAAGGCGCTCGTAAGGCCGCAAAGAAAGGCGCGCGTAAGGCTGCAAAGAAGGGCGCGCGTAAGGCTGCCAAGAAAGGCGGCCGCAAGGCTGCTAAGAAAAAAGGCGCCAAGAAAGCTCGCAAGTCCACCAAGCGCGCCAAGAAGGCCGCTGCACCGGCTCCTGCCGCTGCGTAATCTGCTCGTTAGAGCAGTCTAGTAGTTTGCGTAAACGCGAAGGCGCCGGCATGTCTGCCGGCGCCTTTCACGTTTCCAAGAGCGAACTCGCGTGACTCGCGCGAGCAAATGGTCTTACACGCTTGCCGCGAGCTGGCTCGAGACGTCGAGATGAAAGTCGATCTCTTCCGGGGCGGCGCTCCAGACGAATGCGGAAAACTGCGGCGTCTGCACTTCGCGACGGCCGTCAGCAATCACAATGCCGATCGGCTCTTGGCGGTCAGGTGGTAATCTGTTGACTTGCATACTTGGCTCTATCGCACGATCGATGCCAAAAAAACTGCAATCGTAAGCCGTTGATCTGAAAGAGCTTATAACTGTCGCTGGCGGTTGTCACAGCAGTGAGTTTCTAATAGACACGTCACAAAGATGCAATCACGTGTCATAGTGACACCTGAGCCCTACGCCACCGCAGCTTGCTTGCGCGCCAAGAAGGTCTCGGGACGCCCAAATCCCCGCTCGATAGAGATGGTCCAGCCGGAATAGCGCGATGTGAGCTCTTCAAGCGCCGCGCCATCGGTGCCTGCGGCGATCGTTTCGACCAGGTGTACGCCTCCGTCTACCGTCGCGCTCTGCAACACCTCGATCACGCGGGCACGATCCAGCGCAGAAAGCCCTGATAGCGCCGCTGGAGAGCACACCACGGCGTGTAACTCCACGTCGGGCGACCACGCCCCTAAATCGGCGCAGTAGCTTCGTACGCGCTGTCCTAGCCCCGCTGCCTCCGCCGCGCGCACCACTCGCTCAACCGCGTCAGCCGCCGGTTCAACCGCCGTGACTGCGCATCCCCGTGCTGCGAGAAACAGGGCAGGACCCTCACCAATCGCCCCAGCGACCAGGACGTTGCGGTCGGACGAATCTTTGAGCGCGCGCACGAGGGCAGCATTGGGGTCGATGCCCCAGTGTTCTGGCTTGCAATACTGCTCAAGCATCTTGAGCCGACGACGCTTCCAGGTCGCGTACGTGGGCAAGCGGAGCCGCCGAGCGATAATGCGGTCAACTTCTTGCCACACAACGATTTCAGTCAGCGTGATCTGCGCGGCTTTGCAGAGCACGGCTACCGCTTCGTCGCCGATTTTGAGTAGCAAGCTGCGTGAAACCGAGTCTTTGTAGTCCTCGATTTCCCGCTCAACGAAGAGCTCGTACTCGTGTTTTAGTGACCGGGGAGACGTGAAGGGGATACCCCGTGTGGAAGATTGTGGATAAAGTAGGCTCAGATAGATTTTACGCAAGTGTCAATTGTGACCAACCGTTTCGTAATCCCAAGCAATTTTTGAAGTTGCGCCAACAGTGTCGCGCCACAAGTCACACATTGGCCATCAGCTTTGTAACGGCCGCTGCGGGTGGACCGCGGGTAACCTGCGGGTGAAACTGCGGGTTCACCCGCAGGTTACCCGCAGTAGGACAGGTGGAGGTTGACTGCTACCTGCGGATGGAGGTTTAACTGAAACACTGCGGGCGGGGGAACAGCGGGCTAATTCGACTGCAGGTCTACGAGCGGGTTTATACAAGGAATCCGTCGCGCCTTCAGCGCGACGGACATTTTTCACTAAACGACCCGCAGGAAAGCCCGCAGGTGACGTCACCCGCAGTTCCCCCGCCTGCAATTCTGCAGTTAAACCCCCACCCGCAGGTCGCCGTTAACCTCAACCCGCAGGTTTTCACTTCACCCGCAGTTTCACCCGCTGTGCCCCCGCGGTTCCTATGCCCGAACTCCCCGAAGTCGAATACGCCGCCGGTCGACTGCGCGCGGCTGCCATTGGCGCCACCGTGAGTAGCGTCGAGGTGTCGCACCCGGCATTGGCGCGAACCCTGACGCTGGCCGCCCGCAAAAGCTTGATCGGTAAAACACTTACCGCCGTCCAGCGGCGCGGAAAAATGCAACTCATCACCTTCGACGACGGCCACGTGCTCGAAGTGCACTTTCGTATGACCGGGGACTGGGACATTGGGCAAGCGAGCGACGCCGCCCCGCGCTTCGAACGCGCGCGCCTGCAATTCAGCAACGGCGTTCGTGTGTCGCTCGTCGACAGCCGCGCACTCGGCGTGATGCGCGTTCACGCGCCGGGCGCGCTCACACTTTCCGCCATGGGCGTTGAACCTCTCGACGACACATTCACCGCGGAAACCTTTGCGAGCGCGTTGGCAAAGCAATCACGTGCGATCAAACTTGTGTTGCTCAATCAGCGCGTGCTTGCCGGCGTCGGCAACATCTATGCGTGTGAGGCACTGTGGGTTGCGCGCATTCACCCAACACGCGCTGCGAGTGCATTGTCGTTTGCGCGAGTGAAACGATTGCGCGACGCCGTGCGCAAAGTGCTCACCGCAGCGACAAACTCACGATACTACGGCAGTGCCGCCGTAGCAGCGGACGATGTCACGTGGCGCGTGTACGATCGCGAGGGTCAAACATGTACGCGATGTCGGTCGCGCATACGACGCATTACACAGGGTGCGCGCAGTACCTATTACTGCGGCGGCTGTCAGCGCTGAGCGCGATGCATCATCGCTTCGTCAAACGCATCAAGTGTCTGACGCGCGGTCGCACTCCACGAAAGTTTCTGCGACTGCCGCAAGCCGTCGCGCGTGAGTTGCGCCTGTAACGCGTCGTCGTGCAGAAGCGTTTTCATTTGCATCGCCAGCGCACGCGGGTCATTCCAGGGAAACAATAATCCCGCTGACCCAACAACTTCCGGCAACGAACTCGTATTCGCGCAGATCACGCGCCCCCCTGCTGACATGGCCTCAACGACGGGCAATCCAAATCCCTCGTAGCGCGACGGAAACACGAGCGCTGTCGCCAACTTGTACAACGTCGCCAGCTCGGCGTCATCCACATACCCCGCATACCGCACTGAACTCGGTGCGCCTTTCGCACGATGCGGGCCTGCTTGCAGCAGTGGTACGATATTGCCGTCGGCATGCAGCAGCTCCATCGCACGATACAACGTTCGCAAGTTTTTTCGCTTGTCGTGCGCGCCGACCGTCAAGAAGAACGGACCCGTAATTCCCAGTCGCTTGAGCGTTGCCGAGTGATCGCTCGTGCTGCGCTGCATATCGTCTGCAGCCAATAGCGTCACGCGAATGCGCGAGCGATCCGCGTGCAAATGCTGCACGAGTTCGCGCGCGCTAAACTCAGAGATGGTGAGTACGAGATCCGCAGCACGTAGCGACGAGGCGAACCGGCGACGAAAGCGCGCACGCTTGAGCACCTTCCACCACCGCCCGTCCAGCTGCAACATGGGCGCGATATCGAGTAGCGACACCACCATAGCGGCGTCATCAGCGCGCGGATGCAACCAATTCCACGGATACCAGATCACATCGGCGTCGCTGCGTTTCAATGCACCAATGTCGCGTACGGTGGTGCGCGGCGATAGCGAGCGATCAATCGTGTCGAGCAGCGTACGTAGCGCGGGTTCGTCCGAAGCGCGCGACGCGAACAGCGTGAACCGAACGTCCTCGCGATGACGGGGAATCCAGCGCAACACGTTGTGTACGTAGCGGCCAATGCCGCGACGCTCGCGCAGCAACCGCGTGGCCTCAATGCCGATATGCTGCGCCGTCGGCGTCACGGACGAAGCGTCATGGGGTGCGTGTCACGACGCGCCTAGTCCAATGCCGTCAACAGCGCGCCCTTGAGATACCCCGTCTCGGGGACCGTGAGCAACTCGGGATGATCGAGCGGCTGCGCGGTAATCGCGCGCAATGCCATCGTGCGTCCGCTGTCGGCTGCCGCCGCTTGCAGCATCTCACCAAACAGCGCGCGACCCACATGAAAGCTGCAGCTTGCCGTAAAGAGCGTTCCTCCCGGCGCGAGCAGACGCATTGCCAGCAAATTGATGTCTTTATATCCGCGCAGCGCGCCATCGAGTGCCGCTTTCGATTTCGCGAACGCGGGAGGATCAACGACAATGGTGTCAAAGCGTCGGCCGTCGCGATGAAACTCGCGCAGCACGTCGAATGCATCGCCTTCATGCGGAACGATGTTGTCGAACCCATTGAGCGCCGCGTGCGCCGCTACGCGCGCGAGTGCGGGCGCGGAGACATCCAGCGCGGTGACACGAGCGGCTTTGCGCGCCATATGCAACGCGAACGAGCCGTGATACGCGAAGCAGTCAAGCGCTTCACCGCGCGCGTGCTCCCCAATCAACACGCGATTCTCGCGCTGGTCGAGAAATGCGCCCGTTTTTTGCCCATCCCACGGCGCCGCCATGTAGCGCACACCATGCTCCTGTACTTCAATCGTCCGCGGCACGTCGCCGTACAACAGTCGCACATCGCGCGCGAGTCCTTCGCGCCCGCGTGATGCGGTGTCGTGCCGTGCAAGAATGCCCGTCGCACCCGTAATCTCTCGCAAGGCGTCAACGATGACGTCGCTCCACGCGTCGAGTCCCGCCGACAGCAGCTGCACGACGAGTGAATCGTCGTAGCGATCGACGATCAGCGATGGCAGGCCATCGCCTTCACCATGCACTAACCGATATGCATTCGCGTCTGCAGCGATCGGGTCTCTTCGCCTGATCGTCTCGCGCAACACACGATGCCACCACTCCGCGTTTGGCTCACGCGCCGGGTGCGCCTCGATGCGTCGCAGCGAAATCTCCGACGCCGGACTCCACAGCGCCCACCCCAATGGTTCACCGCGCGCCGACGTGAGGGAAATAATTCCGGCACCAGACGACGGGCGATCGACGATGTCGCTGCGGAAAATCCACGGATGTCCGCCCTTCAGTCGTTTGACGCCGCGAGGAGAAATCGTCGCAACGCCGTCAAGCACTTTCACGGTTTCGCCTTCGGATTGGTCGGCTTTGTGGCTGCTTTTTCAGGTACCACTTTGGAAGCTTTCGCGGCCGCCGCCTTTGCGCGCTTAATCTCTGCTTTCGCGCGCTCGTGTTCTTCGTTGGTCGTGCGAAACTCGTGATGACCGTCTGCTGCTGCGACGAAATACAAGTACGGCACATTGGCCGGCGTCAGCGCCGCGATGATCGATGCTGCACCCGGCGATGCAATCGGGCCCGGCGGAAGCCCCGCGTACCTGTAGGTGTTGTACTTCGAATTGACTTCCAAGTCTTTGTACAACACGCGATCAACGTGAGCCGGGAGCGCGAATTGTACCGTCGGATCGGCTTGCAATTTCATTCCTTTCTTCACGCGATTCCAGTACACCGCCGCGATGATCGCGCGCTCCTCGGGCTTGCGCGCCTCCTTCTCGACAATGGCGGCCATCGTCATCGCGTCGTGCCGCGAAATTGCCATTGCCTGCAGCCGAGCATTCCACTGGCCGTGCCACTCCGTCTCAAATCGCTCCAGCATTTCCGTCACGGCTTCACGTGCCGTCGTACCATCGGCAAAACTGTACGTTGCAGGAAATAGATAGCCTTCCAACGTTGGGGCCGGCACGCCGAGTTTACGTCGCCATGCAGTGTCGGTCACAGCGGCGTGCACAGAGTCGGCCGACACGTCAAGCGCTTTCACCAACAGCGGAGTGATGTCGCGAATGTCGTACCCTTCTGGAATCGCAACCGTGTGTACGATGCCTCGGCCATTCACCAAGGCGTCGAGCACACTCGCGTACGAGGTGTGCGGCAGAAACTGATAGCTGCCCGGTTTGATGCTGCGTGATGCGCCGTTCATCGACGCGTATACGCGAAACAGGCGCGGCATGCTAATCACGCGGGCATTCGAGAGTGCATCGGCTGCCGAGCGCATCGTGCTTCCTTTCGGAATCAGCACGCGCGCAAAGCCTTCGGACTGATCCACGCCGCCGACTTCGCGCCACAGCCATACGATCACAGCCAACGACAGCAGCAGCGCCGCCCATCGTCCATACGAAACGGCCGAACGTACGCGCCTGCGCTTGCGAACGCGTGGCGTCACACGTGGGCGGCCACCACCGCCTCACCCAATTGCACCCCTTGTTGTGCGGCGCGCAGGTATCCTTCCAAAAGAACTGCCGCGGCAAACGCGTCGACGTCGTCTTTGCGTCCACGTGTTGATCCGCCTTGTTCTTTAATGCTGCGCAGTGCGGCGGATGTCGTGAAACGTTCGTCGACCAGACGTACCGGTAACGACTGTCTTTCGCTCAATTTTTGCGCGACGTCGCGCACTTCTTTCGACCGATCGGTCTCATTTCCAGAGGGAGCGAGCGGCAATCCAAAAATGTAGCCTTGCGCCTGTGCATCGTCGGCACGTCGCATGAGTTCAGCGATGGGCGGTCGTTTGCCGATGCGCCGCAGAATCACGCCGGCGGGGGAGGCGAGCATGCCGAGTTCGTCGCTGATCGCGAGGCCGATGCGTTTATCGCCCCAATCGACGGCCAACAGTTTTCCAATTAACACGCGGCGCCCGCGCTCAACGTGAAGACGCTCATGGCTCGGCCATCTGATCAAAAAACTCTTGATTGTTTTTCGCGCGTTCCATGCGCTTGAGCAAAAAGAGCAGCGCGTCTTCGGACGGCATGTCGGCGAGGAAGGCGCGCATGAGATACACGCGCTGTTGCTCGAATGTTGTGAGCAACAATTCTTCGCGTCGCGTGCCTGATTTTTGAATGTCGATCGCGGGAAAGATGCGACGATCGGCAAGTTTGCGATCAAGCACCAACTCCATGTTGCCGGTGCCTTTAAACTCTTCGAAAATCAACTCGTCCATGCGTGAGTTGGTTTCGATGAGTGCGGTGGCAACAATAGTGAGCGATCCGCCTTCGGCAAGTTTGCGCGCGGCACCAAAAAATGCTTTGGGCTTTTGCATCGCGCTCACTTCCATACCACCCGACATGATCTTGCCGCCTTGCGGCGCAACGGTGTTGTGCGCTCGCGCGAGTCGGGTGATCGAGTCGAGCAGGATGACAACGTCCTTGCCCGTTTCGACGAGACGCTTGGCTTTTTCGATCACCATGTCCGCGACTTGCACATGGCGATCGGCCGATTCGTCAAACGTTGAACAAATGACTTCGGCTTGCGGGCAGTTGGCCTGCATGTCTGTCACTTCTTCGGGGCGTTCATCGATGAGCAACACGATCAACACGATTTCCGGATGATTCTCGATGATCGCGTTGGCCAGCTGCTGCATGAGAATCGTCTTGCCGCCTTTGGGCGGTGCGACGATCAGCGCGCGCTGTCCTTTGCCCAGCGGCGAAATCAGATCGACAATGCGTGTGGCGACTTCACCGTTTTTTCGTTCCAGGTGAATACGCTCGTCGGGGTACTTCGCGGTCAGGTTATCGAATGCGCTTCGCAATTTTGACTGCTCAGGGTCACCACCGTTAATGCGCTCCACTTTGAGGAGGGCGAGATACCGTTCCCATTCTTTGGGCGGACGAACTTCTCCCATCACCGTGTCACCGGTGCGGAGATCAAAGCGTTTGACTTGGCTGGGCGATACGTAGATGTCGTCGGGGCCGTGCAGGTAGTTGAAATCCTGCGAGCGAAGAAAGCCGTAGCCTTCGGGGAGCGTTTCGAGTACGCCTTCGCCGTAC
>JANXUN010000276.1 GCA_025356185.1 Gemmatimonadaceae bacterium | reverse complement strand
ACCAGCGCCCGGTGCGCGTGGTTCGGGGTCGCCACGTACACCGCCTCGAGGCCCGGGGTCGCGAGGAACGCCGCCAGGTCGGTGGTCCGCGCCGGTCCCGCCGGCAGCCGCGCCAAGGTAAATCGTCGATGGATCGCGCGGATCGACTTCGACGTCCTGAATGCGTCCGCCCATGACTGCGGGCCCCACAGAACGGAAGTGCATCGCGTCGAAGGGTGATTGCGCCGAAAGAGGAGCGGCGAAGAGGGCGAGCGGGAGCAGGGCGAGCAGACGGCGCACGGGCGAAATCCTTGCAGTGGGATACGGATAAGTTACAGGCTCGCTCGACAGATGGCATTCGCAATATCAGGTTCGAGATGTCTCCATCATGACGACGGCGGTTGCGTCAATTCTTTTTCGGACAACGCGGATGCCACATCTCGAACTGATCTCGTTGGTGGTCCGGGAGTACGCACCGGCGTTTGAGTTTTTTGTGGACGTGTTGGACTTTGACCTCGTCGAGGACGTGCCGTCGTTGACGAATGATGGCCGACCAAAACGGTGGGTCGTGGTTCGTCCGAAAGGTGGGAACACCGGCATTCTGTTGGCGCGCGCCGACGGCGAACGGCAGGAGCAAGTTGTCGGAGAACAGTTCGCCGGACGCGTTGGACTATTTCTGCGTGTTGACGATTTTGACGCGATGTATACGCGCATGATCGCAGCGGGCGTGCGATTTATTACGGAGCCGCGCATTGAAGCGTACGGCAGCGTCGCCGTGTTTTTGGATCTTGAGGGGAACCGGTGGGATTTGCTCGGAGCGAGAAGTGATTCGCACGTTGTGCCAACTCTCTCGTAAATAGACAGTGAACCGAAACCAGCAACTCGCTCGCGTCCTCTTCGCACTCTCGATTGCGGGCATGGGCGTTCTCGCGTTCGTCTACCTTCATTTTGGTCTCGGGTGGTACTCCGTGCCAACATGGCTACCATTGCGCGCCGTGTTTACGATCGCGACGGGCGTCATTCTGCTCACCAGCGGCGTCGGCTTGCTGTTTGCACGCACGGAACGCGTGTCGGCGCGCGTGCTGCTCGCATATCTGGTGGTGTGGCTGTTGATGCGAGTGCCGACACTCATTGCGTCGGCGCTTATTCCGGTCGTTTGGGAAAACGCTGCGGAAATCGGCACATTGGTGGCAGGCGCGCTGGTGCTTTTCGTGCAGCGCGTTGCGCACGACGATCGATCACCGTGGCGATTTGTCAGTGGTGCCAGTGGAATGCGCATCGCACGCACTGTGCTTGGCCTGTCATTCGTTGCGTTCGGTGTCGCGCACTTTGCGTACATCCCGCAAACCGCCCGACTCATTCCCTCGTGGATTCCGTTCAGCCACAACGGATGGTCGTATCTAACAGGCGCGTGTCATGTCGCGGCCGGTATCGGCGTGCTGTTCTCGTTCTATCCGCGAGTCGCGGCGCTGGTGGAGTCGCTAATGTTGGGGCTGTTTTCAGTCATCGTGTGGGTTCCCGCGACCATTGCGGCTCCAACGAGCATGCCCACCGTTACGGAGATTGTCGTCTCGTTTGGGGTGACGGCGGGTGCCTGGGTCGTCGGGGAGAGCATCGCGAGCGGCCGACGAGGCGTTTCAGATATAGCAGAGTCATAGATGGCAGCTCGATGATCGCCGGCGTATGTTTGCGCGCCAGCGCTCCGCGTTCGAATTTCATGCTGCCCTCATGCCGTCTGATATCGAACGATCCGCCCTTCCAGAGCTCGCGCGAGACTCCGACTGCGATCCCTATCGGATGGTGCGCGATGCCGACCGTCGTCGCCTCGATACTGCTGTGGGCATTGGCGCAGATATTTTCATCGGCAGCGTTGGTGCCAGCCATTGTGCTGTGCGGAGTGCTGGCGCTTGCATGGTGGGTTGCCGCAATCGTCGTGAGTGTGCGCACGCCGTCACGAGGCATTGCGGAGCGACTTTCGGGGACGTACTTGGTGATGGAGTAGTCGACTGAATTGCATGACTCACGTGTACTGAGAAGGAGATCGCTTATGTCGTTGCCTGTCACATACGCGCGCGTTGCGCTCGTCGTCGGCCTGCTCACACTCGCTCCGACGGCATCCGTGCTGCGCGCGCAGGTCACCTCGCTGCCGAGTGAAACGCCAAAAAAACTGACGCCAACATACGCGGGCTTCGACCACGAACGTCGCGAAGTCATGATCCCAATGCGCGACGGTGTGAAACTGCACACGGTGATTCTCGTGCCGAAGGGCGCGTCGCGGACACCAATGCTTCTTACGCGTACGCCGTACAATGCCACAGCACTCACGAGCTACGCGCCCAGTGCGCACCTCGGGACGATTCTCGACGGCTACGACAATGCGCTCGACGTCATTATTGGTGGCGGCTATATCCGAGTGATTCAGGACATTCGCGGGAAGTACGGTTCTGAAGGTGACTACGTGATGAACCGTCCGCTCATCGGTCCGCAAAACCCAACCACTGTCGATCACTCGACAGACACCTACGATACCGTCGACTGGCTTGTGAAAAACATTCCGGAGTCGAACGGGAAAGTTGGCATACTCGGCATTTCGTACGACGGATTCCTTCCGTTGATGGCACTCGTCAACCCACATCCGGCACTTAAGGTGAGTGTGCCGATGAATCCGATGGTCGACGGGTGGATGGGTGACGACTGGTTTCACAACGGTGCATTCCGACAGTACAATTTGTCGTACATCTATGAGCAGGTCGGTACGCGCGATAATTCCGAACGCTGGTGGAGCACGAACTTCGACGAATACGACGCGTTTATGCGCGCCGGTTCGGCCGGTGATCTCGCCAAGCAGCGGGGTATGGAGCAAATCGGATTCTGGCAAAAAATTCTGGCGCACACGTCGTACGACAAGTTTTGGCAAGATCAAGCGATGGATAAAGTACTCGGCGCACGACCGCTCACGATCCCGACGCTGCTTGTGCACAGTCTCTGGGACGCTGAGGATAGTTACGGCGCGATTGCCGTGTACAAAGCGCTCAAGCCCAAAGACATCAACAATGACAAGATTTTTCTGGCGATGGGCCCGTGGCATCACGGCGGCGAGATCGCCGACGGCAGCTTTCTTGGCAAGATTCAGTGGGGCAGCAACACGTCCAAGACGTTTCAAAAAGAAGTGCTGCTGCCATTTCTCGATCACTATCTGAAAGACAACGCGCCGCCGGCCAACGTCGCGTCGGTCACCGCATATGAAAGCGGTACAAATACATGGCGGCGTCTCAATTCATGGCCGTCGGGATGTACGTCAGGCTGCGTCATCAAACCAACGCCGTTGTATCTGCACGAAAACGCGAAACTCTCGTTCGCGGCGCCAACAAGCGATGCGCCGTTCGACGAGTACATCTCCGATCCGTCCAAGCCCGTACCTTTTCGCGCGCGCCCAACGCGTTCGTCGGGCTACGAATCGCCCGATCGGTGGGCGGACTGGCTCGCTGATGATCAGCGCGAGATGTCGGGGCGCACTGATGTGCTGACGTACACGACCGATGTGCTCACCGCGCCGGTCAAGATCAGCGGACAAGCGGTGGTAAATCTCGTTGCATCAACGAGCGGCACCGATGCAGACTGGGTCGTCAAACTCATTGACGTGTATCCCGACGAAGTGCCCGTTCAACCGGCGCTTGGCGGCTATCAGTTTGCGATCGCGATGGACATTTTCCGTGGCCGTTATCGTGAGAGCTTTGAAACGCCCAAACCCATTACGTCGAACGCCGCCTTGCCATATCACTTCGCGTTGCCGACAAGCAATCACGTTTTTCTGCCGGGACACCGCATCATGGTGCAGGTGCAGTCGTCGTGGTTTCCACTGTACGATCGCAACCCGCAGACGTTCGTGCCCAACATTTTCTTTGCGAAGGCCGCCGACTATCAGAAAGCGACGCAGCGGCTGTATCACGCACCTGGTCGTGCGAGCTCGATCGAATTGCCGATGGTGATTGTGCAGTAGCGGTGTTACACACTTCGCCGGGGCGAGCGATCTCGCTGTTTCGCTGCTGTTCGCCTGCACATCGGAGCCAAAAATGACGGACACGAAGAGCGTGGAGGCGATGGCGACCAAGTACACTGCTGCATGGTGTAGTCAGAACGCCGCGAGCGTGGCGGCTTTCTTCGCGGACAGTGGTTCGCTGAAAATCAATGCGGGCAGTCCGGCGATCGGGCGCCCGGCGATCACGGCGTCGGCGCAGGCGTTCATGTCCGCATTTCCAAACATGGTCGTCGCGATGGACAGCGTGCGCGTGCATGGCACGTCGGCTGTGTATCACTGGACGCTGACCGGAACGAACACCGGGCCAGGCGGCACGGGCAAAGCCGTGCGCATTCACGGCTACGAGGAGTGGACGCTCGATGCGGACGGACACATTGCACGTTCGCTCGGTCACTTTGACGAATTGGAATATGCGAGGCAGCTTCGCGAGGGCGCGTCGTAATGATCTCTTAATGCGCGGCGTATGGTGCGCTCCGTGGGCAGCCATAGTGTATGACGCAGGACGGACTCAGCTCCCTTGCTGCGAGGCTCCCCAATGAAATCCGTAGTTCACCTGTCGCTATTCGTGTTGGTGTCGTTATTCATGGTCACGCCTGGTGGCCTGTTGTTCGCGCAATCAACGCGACTAATTGCGTTAAAAACTGCGAACGCAACGCTCCCTGCGGAGTTTTCGCGAATCGTTTCGGTTCGCGAGCTTGCCGACGGGCGCGTGCTCATTGTTGACGGCAAGGACGCACGACTTGTCTTCGCTGACTTTGGCGCTCGAACTGTGCAGGTAGTGAGTCGCACGGGGAGTGGGCCGGGAGAGTATCGCCAACTGTTCGACTTGTTCGCACTGGGTGGCGACAGCACGTTGGTTCCGGATCCAAGCAATCGTCGATGGCTGTTGATGAAAGACATTCGCATGGTGGGCAGTTCTGCGCCGGACGATCCTGCGGTCGCGGCGTCGCTGGCGAATCCGCTCGGAGCAGACGTGTCAGGACACGTTCTCGCACGAGTGGTGGCGCGTGGAGTTGGCGGCAAGCCGTCAATGCTGGATTCGCTTCGACTTGTGCTGATGGATAGAAAGACTGGTCGCGCGGATACGATAGGCAAGCTGCCGTCGCCATTTGCGTCTGGAGCGGGAGGCGCGCCAGTTGCGACATCGGGTTCGGGCGCGCCGAAAAAGAAGAGCTACGCAATGAATCTTTCGAACGCAGATCGCGCACTGTTGTTCGCGGACGGGTGGCTCGTCATCGCGCGTGGAAAACCATATCACACAGAGTGGCGGTCTCCTACAGGCGTTCGCACCGTCGGCGCACAGCTGCCGTTTGTTGAGCTGAAGCCGAGCGATGCAGATAAACGGGCCATTCTTGCGTGGACTGCGATATCGACCGGGTGGCCACCAACCTCCGAACCAGACGAAGTCGCGACGTGGCCTACCACGCTTCCGCCTTTCGTGGACAGCGATCGCAGTCCACTGATTGCGGTGCCCGACGGCAGCGTTGCAATCGTGCGTCTCGCGAGCGCATCGGCCAAGGATCGCCGATACGATATTGTCAACCGGCGCGGTGTGTTGGTGGGCACGCTCGTAATGCCCCTCAACGAACAACTTGTGGGATTTGGCGTTCGATCGGTGTACGTCTCCACCACTGACGGAGATGGTATTCAACGACTGCGGCGACACGCGTGGCAGTGAATCGTGCGAGCGACGACGTTGCCCACCGACGGCGCGCATGCATTCGTCGAACTACCGCGTCGTTAGAACTGCGCGAGCTCCGTCACGTACCGCGCATAGCGGAAATCGCGAATCGATTGTATGCGTCCCTCGCTCCATTCAATAAGAATGAAAAATGACGGGCGATCGGCGGGCGCGCTCGATGGATTGTCGTTGTCGAAACCTAAAAGCGCCGCACGGCCGTCAACGGTGCCGAGCGTAACATGCCATCCCTGTAGCCGCTCATAATTGCTGTAATAGTTGCCTACCGCCTGCTTACCATGAGCCGACACACGTCCCACAAGTTCGAGTCGGGCATCGCTGGCGAGCAACTCCCGCAACGCATCGAAATTTCGTCCGTTGAAATGCACCACGTACAGCGATAACAGTCGTTCTTCGTTCGCATCAAGCGGAGCCCGCGTTACCACGCGCGCTTGCTCCGAATGCTGACGCAACGCCACGCGGCCGCGATGCAGCGCACCCTTCACGGCGGGTAAACTGAGATCGAGGATCTCGCACAGCTCTGCCATCGAGTATCCCATCACATCCATCAAAATCACGCAACTGCGTTGCAGTGCGGTGAGCTTGAGATACCACGAAAGCGCAAACTCTGCGATCTCGGCCTGCTCAAGCGCGTCGGCGATCACCAAAGTGCCTTCGTGCGTATCGGACAGCTCGGCATGACGACGTTCAGCACGTCGCAGGTAGTCGATGCTTTTGTTATGCGCTATGCGAAAGAGCCAAGGGCGCAACTCAGGCAGCGCACCCAGCGTCGACAGTTGAAAGAACGCATTCGCGAGTGTGTCTTGCACAACGTCTTCTCCGTCGACGACCGACCCCGTCATGCGCGCGCAGTAACGATGCAGCTCCGGACGCAGCGCCCGAACCAGCTCATCAAATGCGGTGCGCGCTTCGGCAAGCGCGAGCGGCGGCTTCGGATCGTTCATGGTGCCCAGTTGGCGGGAGATGCGGCGTGCGATGTACAACGTATCACCATGTCGAAAGGATGCGCTGGCGATGCCGCATCCTTTCGCCGGTGTGAATCGTTGATGAGCAACACACCGCCCTCAACATCGGAGATACGCTATGGAGTCGCTGCTCACCGTCTTCCGCACGTCAACCAAAATTCTGAACGTGTCACTGGCCGGCCTGTCCGACGACGTGGCGCGTGTGCGTTCGCGCGGCGACGAAGGGCCATCGATTAGCTGGACCCTTGGTCATCTGTTGGATTCGCGGATCAAGATTCTCGCGCTACTTGGGGACGAGCGCCCAAATCCATGGCACGAACAGTTTGGCGATACGCCTGCCACAGATGGTGAGGGCTATCCGACCATCGTGAGCATGCTTGCCGAGTGGGCGTGGCTCAACGCAATGTTAGAAACGGCGGCGTCGGCATCGTCGGCCGCGATCGAGCAGCCGTTGGGCAGTGCAGGGATCCACGGCGAGTCTAACGTGCGCGATCGGCTCGCGTTTCTTGCGTGGCACGAAGGGTATCATCTTGGCGTGATTGGTGCGGCGCGAAAGGCTGCGGGGTTACTCGGCCCGGCAGAGTTGGTGCGCGAGGCTGCGCGCAACGCATCCCGAGCGGCGTAAGATGCGCATTCTCATTGCGGCGACTGTGCTGCTTTTTTCGACCCATGTCTTTGCGCAAGCGGCACCGGCCACGACGAAGCGCACGACGTTTCATCGTGAGACTGTTGTGAGCGTGAATATCGGAGCAAGCGACGCCACGGTGTGGGCGCTGCTCACCAACGCCCCCGACTATCCGCGATGGAACAGCACTGTGATTTCGATTGAAGGGCGCATCGCGCTTGGTGAACAGATCGTACTGCGCTCGACACTTGATGCGAAGCGGGCATTCAAGTTGCACGTGAAGGAATTCACACCAAACAGCCGGCTCGTGTGGGGCGACGGTTCGGGTGTGCGCACGTACGAGATCTCACGAAACAGTGACAGCACCGTCACGTTCCGCATGCACGAGCGTATCGGCGGCATGATGTTCCCGCTCTATGCTCGTGCGATTCCGTCGTTTGATTCGAGCTTTGATGCCTTCGCGGGCGACCTAAAGCGAGAAGCCGAGCGTGTTCAGGCGAGTCACCGATAGCTCGCACATACAAGCAGAACTACGTTGGGTTGAACGCCGCATTCGTACGGGGCCATTTTTTCAACGGGCATTCCATCGACGCGAGATGCGCTTTGATGTTCATAAAGCAGCCGCATTCTACGCAGCGGTCATCACGCAGCGATGGACACGACGCGCAAACTTCAAACCGCGCGGCCGCAGCGTCGCTTGATAAGAGCAGCGGAGCACCCTGCGCGGCGGCAACCGAGGCACGCCACGCGTCGCGCGCTAAGCCACGCGCCATTTGAAAGAATGGCGGGAACTGATCGAGCTGCTCTGTCGCGAGCATCTGCTCCGTTTGAGCGACCTCATCCGCGTTGAGGGGCACGTCTGGGATTTTGCTTTGTCGCGTTGACGCGAGGTGCATGGCTTCGCTGAGCGCGTCCGCGATGGTCAGCGAAGACAGTTCGCCCCTGAGGGTGATGAGCGGTCTCAGGTCGCCACCCGCGTAAAACACCAGCGACGGCGATGTATACGCGTCCGCGCACATGTTGTGCACGCTGATTGTAGGCCCGATGTCCAACCGCAGGCGCTCTCCTAATTGCTTGGCGTCATCGTCGCACTCACGCGTTAGCACAAATAGCTGCATGCCCGCGCCGTGCTGAATCGCATCCGAAAACTCGCCGAAGCCAAGGAACGCAGGCATCGCGCTTCTCCAAAAATTTGCGGGCGTTGCACTCTCGCCGTATAGTATCGCTACCGCTCCTAACCCACCACTGGAGGTATCGATGACCGACAAGAAGAAACAGTCCGACCATGCAGATCACGGCAAGAAACTGTCCGACGACGAGGCTGCACAGGTGGCCGGTGGAATGGCGATCGGCGGTGGCGCTGCTGCGGGAATCGGTGGAAAAAATGCGGCCCCACCATCGTGCATCGCTTCCGAAGACACGGGCATGATGGGCTGTCCCGGCTGATTCACGGTCGACCGAAGTGAGTGCCTGATGCGCATTCAGGCGATAACGCGACACGCGGGAGTCTCGTTCAACGGCGGACCCGGACTGGTACATGTCCGGGCTGCGAACGCGGACCCCCGCGTGTTGCGTTCTGCGTGGGAGCACGTGGTGGTGCAAAGCGGATTGGGTGGACCACTTCACATCGATTCAACAACCGACGACGATGTAGGCGCGTCCGGCGCAGTCTTTCCATTTCTCGCTCTTGCCACGCTGTCACGCGCCCTACGCGATGCGTACGCGGGCAGGTCCTCCGTCGGCCACATAGTCGACGAACTCGCAACGGCAGCGCTTGACGCGCGAATGTACGACGCGTCGTACGGCATGCATGCGCTGCTCGCGCGAACACGCGGATGGGTAGTCCAGCCCTTCGCACTCGGATTTTTTCCGACTGTGCTGCTGGGCGCGGGACGGCATGCGCGCATGTTGGTGATGAACATGCCGGGTCACGTTAGTTCGACGTTGGCGCTTGCCGGCATTAACAAAGCGATTGCGCGCGACCTGTTCGCGTCGCACGGCTTCCCCGTCGCACCGGGCGCAATGGTGAGCTCGCCTCAGGCCGCGCTGCGTATTGCGCGTACGCTCGGTCAACCGGTCGTCGTGAAACGTTTAATTGGCGGAAACTCCGACGGCGTGATTATCGGCGTGCAGGAGGTCCGTGATGTCACCAGTGCTGCGAAGGCACTGCTTTCGGGTGGGCATGCGGTGCTGGTCGAATCGCACCTCATCGGCAGTGAACTTCGTCTGCACTTTATTTCTGGCCGGTTGCACCGCGCGTTTCTCGCTGAACCGCGCACGGTAACCGGCGATGGCGTTCGATCACTTGCTGAGCTGATTCGCGAAGGGCTGCCTGACTATCTGGACACGATGTCCGCATCTCGCTTCCACACGCGTCGCCTTGTGATGTGTTTGTGGGCATTGGGTGTGCGCAAGCTGGCCGATATTGCGCGCGTGGCACCTGCGCGTGGACGCGTCGTTCGCGTTTCAGCGGCGACGGGCTCGGCGATGCAGCGGGTCGACGTGTCCGACTTCATTCTTTCGCGAGACATCGCACGTTTCGAGCGATTCTTGGCGCTTCATGGATCACCGAGCTGTGGTATCGACGTGATTGTGCGCACGCCGCGCGCGCCGTTTGATGAGAGCGGTGCGATACTTGAGATCAACGTGCCCTGCGGTTTCGGGTATCTCGACGATCCACGACGCGCGGTTGCGGCGGATCTGG